>JABFWF010000222.1 GCA_013362405.1 Lysobacter sp.
CCTCCACGCGCGGCTACCACGACCACGCCGCGCGTGCCTGGTCGCACGTGTGGCCGGCCGGCAACAAGCGCGGCGCGCTGGACGCGATCGCGCGTCTCGCCAGCGCCCATGACATCGTCGGGCTCAACGAAAGCGACCCGGGCAGCCTGCGCTCGGGCTTCACCAACCAGACGCATTACCTCGCCCAGCGCGGCGGCTTCGACTACTGGACCCACCAGCCCAACCGCAGCGTCGGTGGCGTGGCCTCCAGCGCCAACGGCCTGCTCAGCCGCATCGAGCCGCTGGAAGTCGCCGACCACCCGCTGCCCGGCCGCATCCGCGGGCGCGGCGTGCTGATGGCACGCTTCGGCGAGAACCACAACGGCCTCACCGTGGCCGTCGCGCACCTTTCGCTCGGCGCCGGTTCGCGCATGGCGCAGCTGTCCTTCATCGCCGAGCTGCTGCAGGACCATCCGCATGCCGTGCTGATGGGCGACTTCAACTGCCCGCCGGATCGTCCCGAAATGGACGTGCTCTATCGGCGCACGCGGCTGCAGCCGCCGGCTTCGAGCGTGCCGACCTTCCCGAGCTGGAAGCCGCAGCGCGCCATCGACCACATCCTCGTCACCCGCGACCTCGCCTTCGCCAGCATGCGCGCGGTGCCGGCCGCGCAGTCGGACCATCTCGCGCTGTCGGTCGAACTCGACGTGCCGGCGCACGCAGTGCGCTGCTGAGGGCGGCGCGCTGCCGCGCGTGACGCGTCCGGATGTCTTGCCGACAGGCGCGACTCGCAGCCGTGCGCTTTGGCCGCTCGGCCACGCTCGCGCCGAGGCCGCGATGCGCGCCGTCGCATCGCATTTGTCGACCGCTGCCACCACGCGAAGAGTCGGCGGCGGCTAGCCGATCCACCGCCACGCCAAGCGGTAGTGCCCCAAAAAAAAACGGGCGGCGATCGCTCGCCGCCCGTTCTTGTCACGCGTTGACGATCAGAACTTCCACTGCAGGTCGGCGTACCAGAAGCGGAACGGCAGGTCGTAGGTGCCCGCGTCGTAGCCGTTGAGCGAGCAGCTCACGCACACCGGCGGCTCCTTGGCGAAGACGTTGTTCACGCCCGCCGACAGCTTGAGGCCCGGCGCTCCGAACGCGTGGTTCCAGGCCACCTGCACGTCGTGGTAGGCGGTCGCGCCGAGGTGGTGCGTGCCGTCGCCCGTCGGGCAGCCGGTGGCCGGCGTCCGCGCCGCATTGCCGCAGAACTCATCGACGCCGCTGATGTAGCGCACGTTCCAGCCGACGTTCCAGTCGCCCAGCTTCCAGCCGAGCTGCACGTTGGTCTGCCAGTCCGGGATGGCGCTGTCGGACACCTCGATGCCGACGGCGCGCTGGGTGGCCTGCCCCGTCGACTGGTCGACCGCCTTGTAGCTGATCGTGTGGGTCGACTGCAGCGACGCGCTCAACTGGCCCCAGCTCATTTCGTTGCCGACCCAGTTGGCCTTCACGTCGAAGCCGCTGGTGGTGATGGTGCCGAGGTTGGCGAGGAAGTCGGTCGGCGGGTTGAGGTTGCCGTTCGTCTGGCGGGTAAAGCCCGAGCACGGCGCGCCGCTGATGCTGCCGTTGTAGCAGCTGTTGAGCAGGGCCTGGATGTCCGGCGCCTGGATCGCGTCGGTGACCTTGTAGTGGAAGTAGTCGACCTCGAAGTCGAGGCGCGACGCCCAGTCGGACGCGAAGCTCGGCGACCACACCGCGCCGAAGTTGTAGTTCTTCGACTTCTCCGGGTTGAGCTTCGGATTGCCGCCGGTGAAGGTGGTGATCTGCGTGTTCGCCTGCTCGAACGTCGCCGGCACGCCGGCGGCGCGACACAGCGTGTTGTACTGCGGCAGGCCGCCCGGCGAGCCGGTCGGGCCGCACGGATCGACGAGGGTCGCGCCGAACTGGGTCAGGCCGTACAGCTCGCCGAGGTTCGGCGCGCGGAAGCCTTCCGACCAGGTGCCGCGCAGGACCAGGTCATGGATCGGCTGGTAGCGGAAGCCGACCTTGCCGGTGGTGGCGCCACCGAAGGTCGAGTACTGCGAACGGCGGATCGCGAAGTCGGTGCTGAACACGTCGAGCCAGGGCACCTGCAGCTCGGCGTACGCTTCGTTGACGTGGTACGAGGCCGAGATCGGCGAGGCGAAGGAGTCCTGCGATTCGCCGGTCTGGCGCAGCGGGTCGGGCGTGAAGTCGCCGGTGTAGCGACGATGCTCGAAGCCGATGGCGAAGCCGGCATGACGGTCGCCCATCGCCCAGAGGTCGCCGGTGACGTTGGCCGTGATCAGGTCCAGCGCCTGCTTGGAGCTGTCGTGCTGGTCGGTGAGGATGTAGCCCAGCATCGCCGGGGTCATCGGCCGGCCCTGGCCGCCGAACAGGTCGAGCGGCACGCAGCCCGGCACCGCCGCACAGACGGTCGGATCGCCCAGCGCGAGCTTGATGTGGCCGATGTTGAAGCCGTTGGTGAACGTCTGCGTCGCCTTGTTCTCGGAGTGCACGTAATCGACGTTCCAGTCGAAGTTGCGCTCACCGGCCTCGAACACGCCGTTGAGGCCGACGTTGGCGTACCAGGTGTCGACGTCCTGGCGGAACATGCGCGGGCCGACCTCGAGCGGACGCTTGGTGATCCAGCCGAAGTTGGTGGCCGGGTTGAGGTCGATGCCGAACGGGTTGTACGGGTTGCGCGCCGAGACGACGATGCCGTCGGCGATGCCACCGGTGCCGGCGAACGGGCCGACGAAGATCGGCTCGGGCGCCGCCTGGTTCTCGGACACGCGGTTGTTGTAGAGCATCTTCGCGTGCACCGACACGGAATCGGTGATGTCGTAGTTGACGCTGCCGAACACCGACTTGCGCTTGGAAGGCGTCAGCAGCAGGTTGTACGGCGCGAAGTTGAAGCGGTCGGCGCCGCTCCAGTTGTGGTACGTGCCCGCGCCGGCGGTGGGATTGCCACCGTTGTAGTTCGGCGTGGTCGTCCCGTTGTTGAGCGTCATGTCGAACCAGTCGTTGCCGGCCGGGTCGCAGAAGCCCGGCGTGCCCGCCGTGAGGATCCGCGGATCGCAGAAGGTGAAACGGCCCTGCGGCGTGGCCGAGCTGCCCGCGCCGATGCCGGCGCCCGGCACGGGGAAGGAGGACCCTTGCCATTCGCGCGAGCTGATGCCCTTGGAATCGACGTAGCTGGCGTTGAACACGCCGTTGAACTTGTCGCCGCCGCCGCCGATGGTGATGTCGGCCTCGGTGTCATCGCCGCCGTGGCCGTAGCTGCCGTACTTGGTGTGCACCAGCACGCCATCGAACTTCTTCTTGGTGATGATGTTGACCACGCCGGCGATCGCGTCGGAGCCGTAGATCGCCGAGGCGCCGTCTTCCAGCACTTCGATGCGGTCGACGATGGCCAGCGGGATGGTGTTGAGGTCGGCGCTGCCGCTCACGCCCGAGGCGGAGGATTCGTTGACCCAGCGCACGCCGTCGACCAGCACCAGCACGCGGTTGGAGCCGAGGTTGCGCAGGTCGACCTGCGCGGAGCCGGCGCCGATGCCGCCGCCGTCCGGCGGATAGCCGAAGTTGCCGCTGGAGTTGAACTTGGCGTTGAGCGCCTTGCCGCTCGCGGTGAGGTCCTGGAGGAACTCGCCGATCGAGGTCGCGCCGCTCTGGTCGATCTGCGCGCGGCTGATGATGGCGACCGGCTGGCTGGTGACCTTGTCGGTCTGCTTGATGCGTGAACCGGTGACTTCGACGCGCTCGAGCGTCGTGGGCTTCTGCTGGCTGGCAGGCGCCTGGGCGGCATCCTGCGCGGCGGCGAAGCCGGGCAATGCGAGAAGCAGGGAGGCATTAACGGCCGTGGTCAGCCGGTGGCGGCGCAGCGCTTGCATCGGTCTCTCCAGAAAAATGGTTGACTCCGCCGCTCCCCTGTGCTCGCGACGGTCCCGCTCCTTGTAAACGTTTCGTAAAACCATCGCAAGGGGTCAAGGGCCCGGCATGACCGCCCTCACTGTTCCGGGAGGCCTGCCGGCGGGCCGTTCAAGCGGCCTCGGCTATAGTCGTGGCCATGTCGTTCCGAGCCTTGGCCTTCTGGACGGCGACGGCGCTGGCGCTCGCCGGCCCGGCGCGCGCCCAGGCCCCCGACCCGCAGCTTCTTCCCCTGGTCCGCACCGCGCTCGCCGCCGCCGAGCGCGGCGACTACGACGCGGCGCAGTTCGCGGGCCTGGCCGGGCACCCGCTCGCCGGGTGGATCGAGTACGCCACGCTGCGCCGCAACATCGATACCCTGCCACCGCCCCAGGCGCAGGCCTTCCTGCAGAAGCATCCGGCCGACGCGGTGGGCCAGGCGTTCCGCGAAATCTGGCTGGCGGCGACCGCTCGTCGGCAGGACTGGCCGGCGTTCCGCGCCGCCTGGGTGCCGTCGATCCGTTCGACCATGCTGCGCTGCACCGAGCTCGACGCGCGCCAGGCCACCGGCCACGCGGGTGCGCAGTGGACCAGCGACGCCCAGGCGCTGTGGCGCACCGGCGAGGCGCTGCCCGACGTGTGCGACAACCCGTTCGCGGTGCTCGCGGCCAGGGGCGGGCTGCCGCCGCCGCTGCGCTGGCAGCGGATCGACCTCGCCCTCGCCGCCGGCAATGCCGGCGTGGTGCGCAGCGCTGCGCGCGGCTTGCCGCTCGCCGAGCAGGCGCAGGCCGACGACTACGCCGCCTTCCTCGACCGGCCGGACGACCGCGCACTGGCGTGGCCGAAGACCGAGCGCAGCCGCCTCGCCGCGTCGGCCGGGCTGGCGAAGCTCGCGCGCAACAACCCCGACCTCGCCGAAGCGCAGCTGCCGAAGATCGCCGACGCGCTCGGCTTCAGCGAGGCCGACCGCGGCCGCGTGCTATACCCGGGCGCGCTGTGGACGGTCGCGTCCTACGGCGAGGCTTCCGCGCGCCGGCTCGCCGCCGTGCCCGAGTCCGCCTACGACGACCGCCTGCGCGAGTGGCGCGCGCGCGAAGCGATGTCGCGCTCCGACTGGCCGGCCGCGCTCGCCGCGATCCGGAAGATGCCCGACGCGCAGCGCAGCGATTCGCGCTGGACGTATTTCCAGGCGCGGCTGACGGAGCTCACCGGCGACAAGGCGGGCGCCCGGGCGCTGTACCGCGACGCGGCGAAGAAGCCCGAATTCCACGGCTTCCTCGCCGCGGACCGCATCGACGCGCCGTACGCGCTGTGCCCGTGGATCCCCGACGACAGCGACGCGGCGCGCGCGCAGGTCGCGCGCGACCCGGCGCTGGTGCGTGCCCTCGACCTGTACGCGATCGAGCGCCCCGGCTGGGCGCAGCGCGAATGGGACGACGCGCTAGGCCACTTCGACGACACGCAACGCCGGCTCGCGGTCGAGGTCGCACAGCAGGCCGGCTGGTTCGACCGCGCGGTGACGTCGCTCGGGAAGACGCCGGACGAACAGCGCCTGTACACGCTGCGCTTCCCGCTGCACCACGACGCGACGATCCGCAGCGCCGCGGCGGCCAACCAGCTCGATCCGGCCTGGGTGGCCGCGGAGATCCGCGCCGAGAGCGTGTTCAACCCGAACGCGCGCTCGGCAGCGAACGCGATGGGCCTGATGCAGGTGCTCCCGACCACCGGCATGGCCACCGCGCGTCGACTCGGCATCGCCTGGGCCGGCGCGCAGTCGCTGTACGACCCGGACACCAACATCGTGCTCGGCAGCGCCTACCTGCGCGAACTGCTCGACAAGTACGGTGGCCTGCCCTACGTCGCCATCGCCGGCTACAACGCCGGCCCGACGCCGCTCGCGCGCTGGCAGGCGCAGCACGCGGGCATGGATGCCGACTTCTGGATCGAGACGATCAGCTACAAGGAAACGCGCGACTACGTCGCCCGCGTGCTCGCCTTCAGCACGATCTACGACTGGCGCCTCAACGGCAACGCGCTGCCGCTGGACGCGCGCATGCAGGGGCGTACGCAGGCGCAGCGCAAGCCGTTCGCCTGCCCGCTGGCGACGCCACCGCTTCCCGCACCGCCGCCGGCGGAACGCAAGCCGGAAAAGGCGAGGCAGAAGGCGAGCACCTGAACCGATCGCCAAACGTTCGTGCTGCGCTTGTCGAGCACGAACGCCGACATCATCGGCGCGTCTGCCGTTCGTGGCGCGACAGGCTCACCACGAGCGGCGTGGCTGGCACGGGAGGGACGGCAATCGCTCGGCTCTCGCAGCCCATCGAGCCCGGGCGCCGCGGCAGCGGCGGGATGTGGAAGTGCGGAGCGGGTCTTCTGGGCGCCGCCCAGGAGATGCGCGATGATCCGCGCATGGAGGACCTGCAGGCCTATCTCGTCGGCGGCGCGGTGCGCGACCGCCTGCTCGGCATCCCGCACGGCGACCGTGACTTCGTCGTCGTCGGCGCGACGCCGGAAGAGATGCAGGCGCGCGGCTTCCGCGCGGTCGGGCGTGACTTCCCGGTGTTCCTGCATCCGCGCACCAACGAGGAGTACGCGCTCGCGCGCACCGAGCGCAAGTCCGGACGCGGCTACCGCGGCTTCGTCGTCGATGCGGATCCGTCGGTGACGCTCGAGCAGGATCTCGCCCGGCGCGACTTCACCATCAATGCGATCGCCGAACGTCCAGACGGCACGCTGGTCGATCCGTTCGACGGCGCGCGTGACCTCCAGGCACGGGTGCTCCGCCATGTCGGGCCGGCCTTCGTCGAGGACCCGTTGCGCGTGCTGCGCGCGGCGCGTTTCCTCGCGCGCTTCGCGCCGCTCGGCTTCACCCTGGCGCCGGAGACGCTGGCGCTGATGCGCGAGGTGACCGCCTCGGGCGAGCTGTCCGCGCTCACGCCCGAGCGCGTGTGGCAGGAACTGTCGCGCGCGCTCGCCGCGCCGGAACCGTCGGCGTTCCTGCGCGCGCTGCACGACTGCGGCGCGCTCGCCGTCGTGCTGCCGGAAGTCGACGCGCTGTACGGCGTGCGGCAGCGCGCCGAGTTCCATCCGGAAGTCGATACCGGCGTGCACGTCGAGCTGGTCTGCGACATGGCCGCCTCGCTCGCGCCCGGAGACGCGCTGGTCGGCTTCGCCGCGCTCACGCACGACCTCGGCAAGGCACTCACGCCCGAGTGGGTGCTGCCCAAGCACCTTGGCCACGAGCAGGCCGGCGTCGCGCCGCTGCACGCGCTGTGCGAGCGCCTGAAAGTGCCGGCCGCGCACCGCCAGCTCGCCGAAATGGCCTGCCGCGAACACCTCAACGTGCACCGCGTGTTCGAACTGCGCGCCAAGACGGTGCACGACCTCCTCGCGCGCTGCGACGGCTTCCGCCAGCCCGCGCGCATCGTATTGCTCGCGCGCGTTTGCGAGGCGGACAAGCGCGGCCGCGCCGGCCTGCAGGACGAGCCCTACCCGCAGGGCGCGGAACTGCTGCGCCTGCAGCGGGCGGCGCTCGCGGTGCGCGCGGCGGACGTCGCGCGCGAAGGCCTCGCCGGACCGGCACTCGGCGAGGCGCTGCGCAAGGCGCGTATCCGCGCGATCCAGGCCGCGCGTCCGGTACCCGCGGACGACGACGCCGAGCCGGACTGATCAGCCCGCGGTGGTGGGATCGATCACCGCGGCGACGCGGTTCACCGCATCCGCCGGGAAACCACCCTGCCGCGCGTGCTCGCGCACCGTTTCCTCATCGGGCGCGAGGTAGACGCAGTACACCTTGTCGCCGGTGACGTAACTCTCGCGCCACTGGATCTGCGGCCCCATCGCGTTGAGCACGCCACAGGACTTCTGCGAGATCGCCTGCAGCTCCTGCGGCGACAGTTGGCCGGCGCCGGGGATGTTCCGCTCGATGATGAACTTCGGCATGGTCGCTCCTCGCCGGCACGACGCCGGTACGGGAAGCAACGCCGGCGCGCGGCACAGGCGGCCGCTTCAGGCGCGGCGCGCGTGGCGCAGCAGCAGGTCGCGCAGCGGCGTGAACGCGACGGCAAGGCCCAGCAGCACACCGCAGCAGTTGGCCAGCTCGTCGGTCAGGTCGAAGCTGCGCGTGGTGGTCAGGGTGCCCTGCGCGATCTCCAGCCCCATGCCGAGCGCGGCAAGGCCGAGGCCGACGCGCCACAGCACGCGCCGCTCGAACAGCTGCACGGCCGACACCGCCAGTGCGCCGTATGCGACCAGGTGCTCGACCTTGTCGCCGCCGGCCGGCACCTGCGGCAGCAGCATCGCCGGCAGCAGTTCGACCAGCGCGACCAGGGCCACCGCCAGCCACCACAGCGCCAGCCAGCGCTGCGCGTTGCGCAGCGGCTTGAGCACCGGCGCGCGCATCACAGCCGCCAGCTCATGTCGCCGAGCAGGAAGGCGGCGCCGAACTCGACGTCGCGCGCGAAGCCCATCGCCTGGAAGCGCTCGCCCATCTCGCCCGGCAGGGTCAGGCGCTTGGCCTCCTGTCGCAACCGGTACAGCGCGCCCTCGTCGCGCGCTTTCGCCTCGGCCTCGGCAAGCCGCTGCTCGAGGCCGTTGCCGATCAAAAAGTTCGCCTGCGAGGCGTAACCGGCGAAGTCGAAACCGGCGTTCGTGCCGGCTTCCGCCAGCGCGGTGAAATCCACCGACGCGGTGATGTCCTGCAGGCCCGGCAGCGCGAGCACGTCGTTCGTGAGCTGGTGGCGGCGGAACGCGCGCAGCGTGCCGTCGCGCCGCTCCGGCGCGTAGTACTCGCGGCGCACGTAGCCGTAGTCCACGAACAGCAGCGCGCCGCGGTCGAGCCCGCCGATCACGGCCTGCAGCCAGTAAGGCAATTGCGGCAGCAGCTCGCTGCGATAGCCGTCGGCAAAGGTGGTGTCGAGGTAGCGTTCCAGATGGCGCACCGCGGCGGTGAGCAGCGCGTCGGCCGGACGGTCGCCGTGCACGAAGCGGCCCTCGCCGTCCAGCGCGACGTGTTCTTCCATGACCTCGCCATCGCGGAGGGTGAAGCGCGGCGTCGGCAACGCATCGATCACTTCGTTGGCGAACAGCACGCCGTCCCACCGCTCCTGCAGCGGGCCGTCCAGCCACTCGACCAGTTCGAACAGCAACGGGCTCAGGTGCTGCTGCAGGCGTTCGCGCTGGCGCTCGCGCAGGTCGGCGCTCGGCTCGAGGATGGCGTAGCGGTCCGGGAGCGCGTCCAGCGCCATCAGCCGTTTCAGCGCGACCTCGGCGAACGCGCCACTGCCGCCGCCGACTTCGAGGAACACCGCCTGCGGCCCGATCTGGCGCAGCACCGGCGCCAGCGCATCGGCGATGCAGGCCGCGAAGAGCGGCCCGAGCTCGGGCGCGGTGACGAAATCGCCGGCCGCGCCGAACTTCGTCGCACCCGCGCTGTAGTAGCCGAGGCCGGGCGCATACAGCGCCAGCTCCATGAAGCGGGAGAACGGCAGCGCGCCGCCGGCGGCGAACACCTGCTCCTGGATCAGCGCGCGCAGGCGCTCGCTGTGGGCGAGCGCGTTTGCATCGGGGGATGGGACGGACATGGCAGCGGATTGAGGCGACAATGGCGCGGCGACAATGACCAGCATAGCCGCAGCCGCGGGAGGACTTCATGAGCGAGTCGCGCTTGTCCGGGCCGGGACCCGTTGCCCTCGTCACCGGCGCCGCGCGCCGGATCGGCGCATCGATCGCGCGCGCGCTGCACGCCGACGGCTTCGACCTCGCGCTGCATTACCGCGATTCGCGCGCCGACGCCGAGGCGCTCGCCACCGAACTGGAGCACGCACGCGCCGGCAGCACGTTGCTGCTGCCAGCCGACCTCGCCGACGTCGCGCGCCTGCCGGAACTGGTGCTGGCGACGGTCGACCGCTACGGCCGGCTGGATGCGCTGGTCAACAACGCGTCCGCGTTCTTCCCGACGCCGCTCGGCGCGTGCAGTCCGGGCGACTGGCAGGCGCTGTTCGCGGTCAACGCACAGGCGCCGTTCTTCCTCGCCCAGGCCGCGGCGCCGCATCTCGCCGCCACGCGCGGCGCGATCGTCAACCTCGCCGACATCCACGCCGAGCGCCCGCTGCGCGACCACGCGCTGTACGGCGCGAGCAAGGCGGCGCTGCTGCACCTCACGCAAGCGCTGGCGCTGGCGCTGGCGCCGCGGGTGCGGGTCAATGCAATTGCACCGGGGGCGATCCTGTGGCCGGAAGACCGCAAGCCGCAGGCCGCGCAGGACGCGATCCTCGCCCGCGTGCCGCTGGCGCGCACCGGCGCGCCGGAGGAGATCGCCGAGGCGGTGCGCTGGCTGCTGCGCGGCGCCACCTACACCACCGGCCAGGTGCTGCGGCTGGACGGCGGGCGCTCGCTGGTCGGTTGACGGGCCAGAAGCCGTAGCCCGGGCAAGCGCAGCGCACCCGGGTCCCACGCGTTCGATAGGGAAATTCCGGGCGCGCTACGCTTACCCGGGGCTACGTCGGCTACACCTTGCGCTGGAACGCGTCGCGCAGCAGCACGCCGTCGAAACCGGCGGGGGCGTTGCCCTCGGTCGCGTAGCGGTACAGCGCCGCCGAGTAGATGCCCGACAGCGCGGCCTGCACCAGCGCCAGGCCGAGCACCGCGAGGCCGGCGAGCACGAGGTCGGCGACCAGCAGCACCATCCAGCCGTTGCTCGCGGCCACGAACGCGCCGAGGCCACCGAGCGCCAGCACGGCGAACATCAGCAGCCCGAACACCATGCCGATGCCACCCTTGCCGATCAGGTTCTCGCCCCAGGTGCGCTTGAGCAGCGCGGCGCTCTCGGTCACCGCTTCCAGCGGGCCGACGTCGCGCGCGACCAGCAGCGGCACGGTGAGGAAGGTGGCCAGCGTCCACGCCACGCCGATCATGCCGGCGACGATGCGGCCGATGATGCCCGCGCGTTCTTCGATGGCGCGCAACACCATGCCGACGGTGGCGGCGATCGCCGCGTAGCCGAGGATCGGCAGCCACTTGCGGCCGGCGATGCGCAGGCCGTCGCGCACGGTCGGGTCGCCGCCGTCCAGGCGCATCATCGCCGCGCCGACCAGCGCCGCGTTGAAGAAGAACATCACGAAATACTGCGCGAGATAGAACGCAAACATCCAGGCGACGAACGCCGGCGGCACGCCGTGGTCGCCGCCCGCGCGCGCGAACAGCCCCAGCCCGAACGCCGGCAGCACGAAGCTCGCCGCCACCAGCACCAGCGCCACCGCCGACACCAGCGGGAACACCAGCAGTTCCTTGTCCGACTTCAGGACGTCCAGGCTGGCCTTCGCCAGCGCCCAACTCCGCGCGAACCTGCCCATCGAGCCGCCCTCCCCGGGGAATGTCGGCCGATTATGCATGGCGCCGCCTGCCGCGCCGCAGGCGACCCAAAGTGGGCGGTTACAACGCCAGCGCCACCTGTTCCGGCGGCTGCGCGTAATCGGGATGGATCTTCCACAGCTGCGCGAGCGTGGCGTGGCGGATCGGATCGACGAACGCCGGCGCGATGTCGGCCAGCGGCTTGAGCACGAAGGCGTGGTTGAGCTCCGGGCGCGGCAGCTGGAATTCGCCCGGGCCGTCGAGCACGAGGTCGCCGAAGTAGATGATGTCGATGTCGAGCGGACGGTTGCTGTAGGCGGCGTCGCGGCGGTCGCGGCCCTGCGCTTCCTCGAGGCGATGGAGCCACTTGTGCAGGGCGAAGGGATTGAGGTCGCTGTGCACCAGCGCGATCGCGTTGAGGAAGTCGGGGCCGTCGAAGCCGACCGCCTTCGTGCGGTAGACCGGCGACACCTGCACCTCGCCGAAGCGCGCGCGCAGCGCCGCGACGGCGGCGCGCAGGTTCTCCTCCGGCGCGATGTTGCTGCCGAGGCTGAGGTAGGCGGCTGCGGTGGTCGTGGCGCGCGGTTTCGCGATCCCCGCAGGCGCAGGGGCAACGCCGCGCGCGGCGCCGGAAATGGCGGCGATCATCGCGTCGGCGCGCGAGACCGGCGCGGGCGCTTCCGGAGCAGCCGTGCGCGGCGGCGTCGGCGCATCGGCCGTCACGGCCACCTCGCTCGCCTGTGGAAGGCGCGACGGGGGCGGCTCGGCCTTCACCGTTTCCATTTCCATCGTTGCAGCGTCCGCGGGTGGCACCGTCGCGACCGGCGGTGTTTCGTTCGCCGCCGGAGGTGCCTCGTGCTCGCCGCGCGCGGCAGGCGCGACTTCGGTGGTGCCGGCGACAGCGAGCTGCGGTCCCGTTCCGGCCTGCCTGGCGGCGGCATCCGCGTTGGCCGCCGGCCGCTCCATGCCCATCGTGCGCGCCTCGCGGCTGCGCTCGATGATCACGCCCACCGCGCGCGCACCGCGCACCGCACCCGGCTTGCTCAGCTTGAGCCGCAGGTGGACGACATCGAACTCGTCGAGGACCAGCGCCGCGCAGCGTTCGGCGAGGGTTTCCACCAGGCCGAAGTCGGACTGCGCCACGTAGGCCATCAGCCGCTTGCTCACCGCCTTGTAGTCCAGGGTGTCGGCGATGGCGTCGGTGGCCGCGGGCTTGCGGTTGTCGAAGGCCATTTCCAGGTCGAACACCAGCGGCTGGCGGATCCGGCGCTCCCAGTCGTAGATGCCGATCAGCGCCTCGATCTCGAGGCCTTCGATGAAGACTTTGTCCATGAGGCCTGGAACCGGGAGCCGGAAGGGAAATCGGGGAACAGGCAGCTTAGCGCGGCCCCGCCATCGTCACGATCCCGGTGTTGCGGCCCTCACGCCCGTGCGGGGGCCACGGGCGCCAGCGTCGCCATGTCCCAGCGCGGCGCGACCCGCACCTGCGCGTCGTCCTGCTGGCCGGCGGACAGGCGCAGCGCGCCGGCGAAGGCGATCATCGCGCCGTTGTCGGTGCACAGCGCCGGGCGCGGGAACACCACCCGGCCGCCCCGCCGCACGGCCATGTCGTGCAGCTTCGCGCGCAGCCGCTGGTTGGCGCCGACGCCGCCGGCCACCACCAGCGTGTCGCAGCCGGCCGCGTCCAGCGCGCGGGCGCACTTGATCGCCAGCGTGTCGACGACCGCGTCCTCGAAGCCGCGGGCGACGTCGGCACGGGTCGCCTCGCCACGGTCGCTCTGCCGCCAGGCCAGCAGCACCTGGGTCTTCAGGCCGCTGAAGCTGAAGTCGAGGCCCGGCCGGTCGGTCATCGGCCTGGCGAAGGTGAACGCGCCGGGGCGGCCCTGTTCGGCCAGCCGCGCCAGCTGCGGGCCGCCCGGATACGGCAGGCCCATCAGCTTGGCGGTCTTGTCGAAGGCTTCGCCGGCGGCGTCGTCGAGCGTCTCGCCGAGCAGGCGGTAGTCGCCGATCGCGTCCACCGCCACCAGCTGGGTATGGCCGCCGGAGACCAGCAGGGCGACGAAGGGCGGCGCGAGGTCCGGGGCTTCCAGCAGCGGCGCCAGCAGGTGGCCTTCCATGTGGTGGACGCCGATCGCCGGCACGTCCAGCGCCCAGGCCACCGCGCGCGCCACGCCCGCGCCGACCAGCAGGGCGCCGACCAGGCCCGGACCGGCGGTGTAGGCGACACCGTCCAGGTCGCGCAACGACAACCCCGCCTCGCCGAGGGTCTGGCGGACCAGCGGCAGCAGCTTGCGCACGTGGTCGCGGCTGGCGAGCTCGGGAACCACCCCGCCATATTCCGCATGCAGCGCGATCTGGCTGTACACGGCCTGGGCGCGCAGGCCATCGGCGCCACGGAAGGCGGTGTCGTAGACCGCCACGCCGGTCTCGTCGCAGGAGGTTTCGATGCCGAGGACGCGCATGGCGGGATTCGTTCCAGAGGGCGGCCGGCGGTTGCATCCCTCGCCGGGCCGCCGCTATCATACGCGGCTTGCCCGGTCCGACTGGGCCGGTCCACCAACGAGATCCCGTATGCCGAGCGTCAAAGTCCGCGAGAACGAGCCTTTCGAGTTTGCCCTGCGCCGCTTCAAGCGCACCTGCGAGAAGGCCGGCGTCCTGGCCGAAACCCGCAAGCGCGAGTTCTACGAGAAGCCGACCCAGGAGCGCAAGCGCAAGGCCGCTGCCGCGGTGAAGCGCCAGGCCCGCCGCTCTTCGCGCGACGTCACCAAGCGCCAGCGGCTGTACTGAGGACGCCGCCGCGCCCGGCGCGGCCGTCCGACGCAAGCGGTTTCGAAGCCGGCACGCGCAAGCGGTTGCCGGCTTCGGCGTTTCTGGGCGCCGCCCTCACCCGCGCTTGAGCCCGCCACCCGTATTCCTCTTCCCTTTCCCCGCGAGCCTGCCATGAGCCTCAAGACCCAGCTCACCGACGACATGAAGGCCGCCATGAAGGGCGGCGACAAGACCCGGCTCGGCGTGATCCGCCTGATCAACGCGGCGATCAAGCAGAAGGAAGTCGACGAGCGCATCGAACTTGACGACGCCCAGGTCGTCGCCGTGCTGGAGAAGATGGTCAAGCAGCGCCGCGACTCGGTGTCGCAGTACGACGCCGCCGGCCGCGACGACCTCTCGCGCATCGAGCGCGACGAGATGGCGATCATCGAGCACTACCTGCCGGCCAAGCTGGGCGAAGCCGAGGTGCTGGACGCCATCGACACCGCCATCTCCGACACCGGCGCCGCCGGCCCCGCCGACATCGGCAAGCTGATGGGCGTGCTCAAGCCGCGCCTGGCCGGCCGCGCCGACATGGGCGACGTGTCGAAGCTCGTGAAGCAGCGCCTGAGCGGCCAGCGCACCGACGCCGACTGAGGTTTCCGCTTCCGCGGGCGGGGGGCCGCACGCATTCCGCCCTGTCCCGCGTGACGCCTGCCTTCTCCGCAGCGGAGAAGGGCGAAGCGGGGCCTATCATTGCCGCATGGCCCGCCTGTCCGACGCCTTCATCGACGACCTGCTCGCGCGCTCCGACATCGTCGAGGTGATCGGCGCGCGCGTGCCGCTGAAGCGGCAGGGCCGCGAGTACTCGGCGCGTTGCCCGTTCCATGACGAACGCTCGCCGTCGTTCACGGTGTCGCCGACCAAACAGTTCTACCACTGCTTCGGCTGCGGCGCGCACGGCACCGCGATCTCCTTCCTGATGCACTACGACCGCCTCGAGTTCCTCGACGCGGTGGAGGAGCTTGCACGCCGCGCCGGCGTCGAAGTGCCGCGCGATACGCGCGCGAAGAACGAGGACACCGAGACACGCGATGTCTACGCCGCGCTCGACGCGACGATGCGCTTTTTCCAGAAGCAGCTCGCCGGCAACGGCAAGGCGCAGGCGTACGTGGAGAAACGCGGCCTCAGCGCGGAGACCGTCGCGCGCTACGCGATCGGTTACGCGCCGGACGGCTACAGCGGGCTGAAGGACGCGCTCGGCACCGATGCGCGGCGCATGGCGCTGCTCGAACGCGCCGGCCTGTTCTCGAAGAACGACAAGGGCCACGTCTACGACAAGTTCCGCGACCGCCTGATGTTTCCGATCCACGATCGTCGCGGGCGCGTGATCGCGTTCGGCGGGCGCGTGATCGACACTTCATCTAACAGCCGGTCAGACTCGCCGAAGTACCTCAACTCGCCGGAGACGCTGCTCTTCCACAAGGGCCGCGAGCTGTACGGCCTGTGGCAGGCGCGGCAGGCGCACACGAAGCTCGAACGGCTGATCGTGGTCGAGGGCTACATGGACGTCGTCGCCCTCGCGCAATATGGCGTGACCCAGGCGGTGGCGACGCTCGGCACCGCGACCACGCCGGATCACGCGGAGCTGCTGTTCCGCAACGCCAGCGACGTGTACTTCTGCTTCGACGGCGACCGCGCCGGCCGCAGCGCGGCATGGAAGGCGGTGGAGTCGGTGCTGCCGCGCATGAAGGATGGGCGGCAGGCGTTCTTCCTGTTCCTGCCCGAGGGCGAGGACCCCGACACCATCGTGCGGCAGGAAGGCGCGGAAGGTTTCGAAGCGCGGCTCGCGCAGGCGACGCCACTGTCCGCGTTTTTCTTCGCGCAGATGTCGCAGGACGTGAACCTGTCCAGCCTCGACGGCAAGGCGCGCCTGGCCGAACGCTGCAAGCCGCTGCTCGCGCAGATTCCCGACGGCGCCTTCGGCGACCTGATGAGACAGCGCCTGACCGAACTCACCGGCGTCGGCGCCCGCGCGAGCAGCCCGGCGACGCACGTGCCGGTGCAACGTGCGCGCAATGCGCCCGCCATGCACGCGCCGAAGCGCAGCCTCGTGCGCAGCGCCATCGCGCTGCTGCTGCAGCAACCCTCGCTCGCGGTCGCGCTGCAACCACCCTACCGTTTCGCCGAGCTGCGCCAGCCTGGCGTTCCGCTGCTTGCCGAGCTCATCGCGTTGGTGAAGACGCGTCCGGACATCAGCACCGGCGCACTGCTCGAGCACTTCGAAGGACGCGAGGACGCAGGCGCGCTGCACAAGCTCGCGACGCAGTCGCTACCGGGCGAGGAGGCGGCGTGGCAGGGCGAATTCATCGATGCGATGGCACAGCTGGAAAAGCAGACGCTGCAACAGCGGATCGAGGAGTTGCAGGCCAAACAGCGCGACACCGGCCTCGACGACATCGACAAGGGCGAGCTGCGCGCGCTGCTGCAGGCGCGGCTGGCGTAAGGCTCCGCTGCTTTTTGTAGGAGCGGCTTACAGCCGCGAGCTCTTCCATCCGGAACCATGTGTTTGGTGGAGCGGCGCAAGCCCGAACGGCACGCCCACGGTTGCGGCTTCGCCGCTCTTACAAAAACGCGCCTTGCCCGCTTGGGGAAGAGCTCGCGGCTGCAAGCCGCTCCTACAAGAGCGCGGGCGCTCGCTAGCCCCACACCTCGCCCATCACCCGCGCGAAGTTGCCGCCCATGATCTTGGCGATGCGTGCCTCGGAGTGGCCGCGTTTGGACAGCATGCCGGCCAGCACTTCGTAACGATCGGCGCGGTTGAGGTCCGGGATGAAGAGGTAGAGGTCTTCGGGCCGTCCGCGTTCGAACACGCCCTGCTCGACCATGTCACGGATGTTCTCGCGGTTGTCCTTCTCGAACTGCGGCGTGCGCTCCATCGGGGCGACCGGCGTGTCGCTGCCGATGCCGACGTGGTCCTCGCCGCACACATTGATCGCGTGCTCGATGTGGCGGACGAGATCGATCGCCATCGGTTGCGTGTCGCGACGCAGGTACGGCCAGAAGATCATGCCGGCGACGCCGCCGCGGTCGGCGAGCAGGCGCAGTTCTTCGTCGGGCGTGTTGCGCGGCAGGTCCGAGAGCGCGCGGCAGCCGGTATGGCTGATCAGCGGCGGCGCCTTCGAGGCGAGGATGCCCTCGCGCATCGTGCGCTGCGCGCCATGCGCCACGTCGACCACGATCTTCTCGGCGTTGAGCCGCTCCACGACTTCGTGGCCGAAGCGGCTCAGGCCGGCGTTGCCGGGTTCCATCGCGCCATCGCCGACCAGGTTGCGGCGGTTGTGGGTGAGCTGGATCACGCGCACGCCGAGCTTGCGGAACATCGGGATGCGGTCGCTGTCCTCGCCGAGCGGCTCGGTGCCCTGGAAGCCGAAGACCTGGCCGAGCCTGCGTTCGCGGTGCGCGCGCGCGAGGTCGGCGCCGGTTTCGACCAGCATCAGCGCGTCGGGGTACGCGTCGATCGTCGCGCGCCACGTGGTGATGTTGGCCTTGGTGCGCTCGAATGCCGCATCGTCGAGCCAGAAACGGCCTTGCGGTCCGACCGTGAGCAGGGTCGCGGCGAGGCCGCAGTCGCGTGCGGCGGCAAGCTCGCCCGCGATCGCCGGATCGCCCTTCTCGAAATAGACCAGGTTGGTGCCGGACGCGCCGTCGATCGCGATCATGCCGGCATACGGCGGCCATTTGCCTCCGGCGTCAGCAGCCAAGCCTGCGGCGCGCGCGCCGAACATGGCGGTGGCCGCCAGGCCTGCGCCCGCTGCCAGGAAGTCCCGTCGTTGCATGCGGCCACTCCGTTCGCGAAGTGGCCAGCAGCCTACACGAGCGGCTTCAGCCGCGCCGGCGCAGCACCTGCCGGAAGCGGATATGGCGCTTGGCCTCGTGCGCTTCCTGCAGCCGGCGCGCGTGCGCGGAGAGGATGTCGCCGCGGGTGAGGATGCCGACCAGCCGGTGCGGCGGTTCGACGGCGACCACCACCAGCCGGCCGATGTCCTCGGCGACCATGTGGTCGGCTGCCTCGCGCAACGAATGGTGTTCGTGCACCACCACCGGCGGCCGCATCGCCATGTCGCCGATGCGGCGGTTGTTGGGCTCGGACGGATCGAGCAGCGAGCGCCGCGTGATCACGCCGCGCACGCGCCCGGTGTCGTCGACCACCGGATAACCCTGGTGCTGTCCTTCGGGCCGGCCCGAATAGATCCAGTGGCGCACATCGCCGAGCTCGTCGCGCGTGCGCAGCGACACCACGTCGCGCGTACACGCGTCGCGCACCAGCACCTGTTCGAGGTAGTCGGCCGCGTACTCGGTCGGCACGCGCACGCCGCGGCGCGCGATCTTCTCGGTCATGATCGTGTTGCGCATCGTCAGCGCCGACACGAGGTAGGCCGCGCTGCAGCCGCCGAGCAGCGGCAGCAGGCCGGCGGGCTGGTGCGTGGTCTCGAACGCGAACACCACCGACGCCAGCAGCGCGCGCGACGCGCCGGCGAAGATCGCCGCCATGCCGACGAGGCCCGCGATGCGCGGGTCGACGCCGAGCTGCGGCGCCAGCGCGACCAGCGCGAAGCACGCCAGCGCGCCGAGCGCGCCGCCCACGGTGAACAACGGCGCGAGCGTGCCGCCCGAGGTGCCGCTGCCGAGCGCGACCGACCAGGACAGGAACTTCATCACGCACAGGAACGCGAGCGCGCCGACCGCCAGGCGGCCGTCGACGATCGCCTCGATGTTGGTGTAGCCGACGCCGAGCGTCAGCGGCGCGAACCAGCCGACGATGCCGACCACGAGGCCGCCGAGCGCCGGCCACCACATCCAGTGGATCGGCAGCTTCTCGAAGGCGTCCTCGATGCCATAGACGAGCCGCGTCACGCCCACGCTGACGAACCCCATCGCCACGCCGAGCAGCACGTAGCACAGCAGCGCGGCCAGGCCCGGCGTTGCCACCGTCGGCATCGGGAACACCGGCGCGCTGCCGACCAGCGCGTCGCGCATGCCCGCCGCCGTCACCGCGGCGAGCGCGACGGGAATGAGCGAGCGCGGCCGCAGTTCGAACAGCAGCAGCTCGACCGCGAGCACCACCGCCGACACCGGCGCGCCGAAGATCGCCGTCATGCCGCCCGCCGCGCCCGCGGCGAGCAGCACCTTGCGTTCCTGCCCGGTCACGTGCAGCACTTGCCCGAGGAAGGAACCGAGCGCGCCGCCGGTGGCGATGATCGGCCCCTCGGCGCCGAACGGGCCGCCGGTACCGATCGCGATCGCCGAGGACACCGGCTTGAGGAAGGTGATGCGCGGCGGGATCTTCGACTCGTTGAGCAGTACCTGCTCCATCGCCTCGGGAATGCCGTGGCCGCGGATCGCGCGCGAACCCCAGCGCGCCATGGCGCCGACGATGAGGCCGCCGACCACCGGCACCACGATCACCCACGGCCCGAGGTGGTGGCCGGCCGGCGATACCGTCTCCAGCGACCAGCGACCGAAGAATGCGAGGTTGGTCACGACCGCGATGAGCTTGACCAGCACCTGCGCGATCAGCGCGGCGGCGACGCCGAGCAGCACCGCCAGCCCGCACACGAACAGCACGCGCGGCTCCACCAGCGTCGAGCGGCGCGGCATGCGCGCCGCATCGAGGCTCGCACCGAGGGATGGCGCGATCGGCAGCGCGTCGGTGCTGGCTTCGTCGCGCAGGTGCGCGGGCGTCGTGGGGTCGGCCATCGATATCGTGCAGTGCAGCAAAGGAGCGGTGATGCTACGCCGCCGACGCGGAATTTTCAGGTGATTTCGACACCTTTCCGGGGAATCAGCCCACCGCCTGCAACCGGAAGGCCGCCGCCGGCTGCAGCCACGGCAGCAGCCAGTGGTCGACCAGCAGGAAGGCGAACAGCGCCATCAGGTACACGATCGAGTAGTTGAAGACGCGCATCGCATAGAACTCGTCGGGCGGGTCCATCAGCCGCCATGCGTGCCACAGGAACACGAGGCCGAGCACCAGCGCGCCACCGAGGTAGAACAGTCCGCTCATGCCGGTCGCCCAGGGCAGCACGGTGGCGACGACCAGCAGCAACGTGTACAGCAGGATCTGCCAGCGCGTGTATTCGACGCCGTGCGTCACCGGCAGCATCGGCACCATCGCGCGCTTGTAGTCCTCGCGGCGGAAGATCGCGAGCGCCCAGAAATGCGGCGGCGTCCACACGAAGATGATCAGCACCAGCAGCAGCGCGTGGTGGTGCAGCTGGCCGGTCACCGCGGCCCAGCCGAGCGCGGGCGGCGCAGCGCCGGCGATGCCGCCGATCACGATGTTCTGCGGCGTCGCGCGCTTGAGCCAGACGGTATAGACGATCGCGTAGCCGATCAGCGAGGCGAAGGTCAGCGCGGCGGTGAGGTGGTTGACGCCGAACCACAGCAGCAGCATCGACAGTGCGCCGAGCACCAGCGCGAACGCGAGCGCCTGGCGCGGCGTCAGCGTGCCGGCCACCAGCGGCCGCCACGACGTGCGCGCCATCTGCGCATCGATACGGGTGTCGAGCAGCTGGTTGATCGCCGCCGCGCTCGAGGCCGCCAGCCAGATGCCGAGCGTGCCGAGCAGCGCGGGCTTCCACGGCGGCAGGCCCGGCACGGCGAGGAACATGCCGATCACCGCGCAGAATACGATCAATGCCACCACGCGCGGCTTGGTCAGGCTCCAGTACTGGCGGATCGCGCTCGCGGCCATCGTCGCGCTCAGGCCTCCGGCGGGCGCACGCGCGCGCGCAGGCCGACCAGTTCGAACAGCAGCAGCGCGGCGACCGCGTTGTGCATCACCGCCACGTGCAGGGGCAGGCCGAGCTTGACGTTGGCGATGCCGAGGCCCACCTGCGCGCACACCAGCAGCGCGAGCAGCGTGCCGTGGCTGCGCATGCCCGGCGTGCGCAGCAGCTTGGAGGCGAGGAACAGCAGGTAGACGAACACCACGCCCGCCATCATCCGGTGCGCCATCTGGATGGCGATGCGCGCCTGGCCGTCGAGCACGCCGCCTTCATAGTCGACGCCGACGCCGCGCCACAGCACGAATCCCTGGTGGAAATCATGCGGCGGCCACCACCGGCCGACGCACTTCGGGAAATCGAGGCCGCAGGACAGCGCCGCGTAATTGCTGCTGGTCCAGCCGCCGAGCGCGATCTGCACCGCGAGCAGGGCGAGGCCGATGCCGAGCAGGCGACGCAGCAGCGCGCCGTCGGGAAGGCGGATCGGCAGGTGCGTCGCGCGCCACGCCATCCAGGTCAGCAGCGAGAACGTCAGCAGCCCGCCGAGCAGGTGGCCCATGACCACGACGGGTTTCAACAACCAGGTCACGGTCCACATGCCGAGCAGCGCCTGGAAGACGATGGTGGCAAGGGTGAGGGTGGCAGTGCGCGAGAGGTCCGTGTTCGACCAGCGCAACGCAGCGGCCAGCAGCAGGCCTTCGCCACAGGCCGCGAGCACCGCGGCCGGCACGTAGCGCGCGTGCATGTACAGCGGGATCGAGCAGGCGACGAACAGCGCGGCGAGCAGGATCTGCGCGATGCCGTATTTCCGGCGGCGCGCGGCGAGCAGCGCAAGGCCGAGCACCAGCACGCCGAGCGTGCCGGCAAGCATGCGATGCACCTGCTCGCGCCAGGCCTTGGTGGCGTCGAGTGGGCGGATCGCGGTCGCGGCCTGGTTGGCGATTTCGTGCGTCGCCGTGGGCCACGCGGCGCGGCCGTAGCAGGTCGGCCAGTCGGGGCAGCTGAGGCCGGCGTTGGACAGGCGCACGAACGCGCCGAACACGATCACGC
>JABFWF010000257.1 GCA_013362405.1 Lysobacter sp.
GACGTCACCGAGCTGCAGCGCCTGCGCGACGAGGCGCGGGCGCGCGACGCCGCCCCGACCGAGGCGCAGCTGCACGAGCGCGTGCTCGCGCGTGCGGCGGCGGTGCAGCGCGCCAACGAGCGGCTGGCGGCGCGGGTGAACTTCATCACCGACCTGTTCGCGCAGGCGCCGGGCTTCATGGCGGTGCTGCGCGGCCCCGACCACGTGTTCGAGCTCGCCAACGCGGCCTACGAGCGGCTGGTCGGCCGCAGCGACTTCATCGGCCAGCCGGTCGCGTCAGTGTTGCCGGACGTGGCCGGGCAGGGCTTCTTCGAGCTGCTCGACCAGGTGCGCGCGAGCGGCCAGCCCTACATCGGGCGCGGCGAGGTGGTCGTGCTCGATGCCGGCGGTGGCCCGCGCATGCACTACGTCGACTTCATCTACCAGCCGATCCGCGATGCCGCCGGCCAGGTCGAGGGCATCTTCGTGCAGGGCGCGGACGTCACCGACCGCGAGGAGGCGCTGCGCGCGTTGCGCGACAGCGAGGCGCGCTTCCGCACCATCACCAACCTGCTGCCGCAGATGATCTGGTCGACGCGGCCGGACGGCCATTCTGACTTCTTCAACCAGCGCTGGTACGACTACACGGGCGTGGCCGTGGGCGCGAGCGACGGCGACGCCTGGACCGCGCTGGTGCATCCCGACGACCGGGAACGCGCCGCCGCGCGCTGGCGGCAGAGCACGGCGACCGGCGAGCCCTACGAGGTCGAATACCGCCTGCGCGGTCGCGACGGCGACTACCGCTGGGTGCTCGGGCGCGGGCTGCCGGTGCGCGACGAGGCCGGCGCGATCCTGCGCTGGATGGGCACCTGCACCGACATCCACGAGCACAAGCTCACGCTCGACGCGCTGCGCCGCAGCCGCGAGGCGCTCGAGGCGGTGGACCGGCAGAAGGACCAGTTTCTCGCGATGCTCGCGCACGAGCTGCGCAATCCGCTGGCGCCGATCAGCACGGCCGCGCACCTGCTGGCGATGGCGCCGGAGCGCGTCGAGACGGTGCGCCAGGCGGCCGAGATCATCGACCGCCAGGCCAGTCACATGCGCAACCTGGTGGAGGACCTGGTGGACGTGTCGCGGGTGACGCGCGGGCTGGTCGCCATGCAGCCGGCGGTGATGGCGCTGCACGAGGTGCTCGCCGCGGCGGTCGAGCAGACCGCGCCGCTGGTGGAGCGGCGCGGGCACCGGCTCGAGGTGCGCGATCGCGCACCGGGGCTGCGCCTGTGGGCCGATCCGACCCGGCTCACCCAGGTCCTCGCCAACCTGCTCAACAACGCCGCGAAGTACACCCCGTCCGGCGGCAGGATCGTTGTCGACGTCGAGCGTGACGGCGGCGCAGGCGTGGTGGTGCGCGTGAGCGACAACGGCATCGGCATGGATCCGCCGCTGCTGGGGCGCCTGTTCGACTTGTTCGCGCAGGCCGAATCCACGCCGGAGCGCCACGAAGGCGGGCTGGGCATCGGTCTCGCGCTCGCGCGCAGCCTGGTGCAGTTGCATGGCGGCACGCTCGAGGCGTCGAGTCCCGGCCTCGGCCAGGGTTCGACGTTCGAACTGCGGCTGCCGGCGGCGGCGATCGTGAGCGACGCGCCGGTGCCGACCGCGGCCTGAGCGCATCGCGTTCCGCTAGGCGAAGTACATCCGGAGGGTTGGCGTCGCGTTGTCCGGGGTGCGGCCTGCCGCCCTAGCCGGGCTACGCATTTGCGTTACGGCTCGGTCCAGGCCGTCAGCGCCGACGGCACGCGCTCCGGCGACGGCAGGTAGAGGTCGTACGAGAACGCGCCGCCGCGGGCGCCAGCGTCCGCAGAGACCGCCACCGTCGCGACGACGCCGTCGCCGGCGTCCGACGCGACATCCGCATTCGTCGGCATCACATGGCGTGTCGATCCCGGCTCCGCCGTGGCAGCCGGCACCACCTACCGCTTCCTGCGCGGCGACCAGTCAGGCCACGTCGGTGGCCACGCAAAACGCGATGCCCTGGCGCGCGCGACATGGTGCCTGCACCCGGCCGTGACGATCGTGACGATCGTGACGCCGGGATAACGGCGCGGGCGTAGCCTCGGCGTCCCCAGCCGAGCAGGAGGTCGTCCATGCACGCGCGCACCCTGGCCGTTCCCCTCTTCCTGATCATCGGCGTGGCCGGCGGCGACGCCTGCGCGCAATCGCCCTGGGCGCATCCGCAGACGCCGCCACCGCCGCACGAGCGCCAGCCGCCGGCGGTGGAGAAGAACCTCAAGGTGTTCGACACCCTCGACTTCGACGTCTTCAGCCACCAGCAGTGGGATCGCCTGGCGGAAAGCCACGCGCAGGACATCGTGGTGACCTGGCCCGACGGCCACGAGACGAAAGGCCTCGCCCGACACATCGAGGACCTCAAGGCCATGTTCGTCTACGCGCCCGACACCACCATCCGCGAGCATCCGATCCGCTTCGGTTCCGGTTCGTGGACGTCGGTCTCCGGCGTCATGACCGGCACGTTCTCCAAGCCGATGCCGATGCCGGGCGGCACGCCGATCGCGCCGACCGGCAAGCGCTTCGCGCTGGGCATGGTCACCATCGGCCACTGGAAGAACGGCAAGATGGATCACGAGTGGCTGATGTGGGACAACAAGGACTTCATGCACCAGATCGGCGTCGGCAAGTAGCCGGCGCCGCGCCCGACCGGGCGCGCGCTACTTCGTCGCCGCGAACTCCGCGAAGCCGCGCACGAACTCCGCCAGGCGCTTGCGCGTCGCCTCGTCGGTGAGTGCGCCTTGCGCGTCGAACATCTGCTGCGCCTTCGACACCATCAGCCGTCCGCCGGCCCACTGCCGCGCGCCGAGCGTGCGCAGCACCGGCAGCCACGCCGCCTGCGACAGGATGGTGCCGAAGCCGCCGGGCGAGGCGCCGATCACCGCGAACGCGCGGCCGCCGAACACGCGCGGGATGTCGTCGGCCGGGCGCGAGAGCCAGTCGATCGCATTCTTGAACACGCCGGGGATGCCGTTGTTGTACTCGGGCGTGCACAGCAGCACGCCGTCGCTGGCGACGACGCGGTCCTTCAGTGCGGTCACCGTCGCAGGCAGGCCGTCGCGCTGCTCGACGTCGCCGTCGTAGAGCGGAATGCCGTGCAGGGTGGCCGTGTCGAAACGCACGTCGGGGCCGGCGGCCGCCTGCGCGGCGCGCAGCAGCGACGTGTTGTAGGACTGCGCGCGCAGGCTGCCGGAAATGCCGAGGATCGTGGTCATGGAGCGCTCCGGGGCGGGTGGCGGCGAGTCTACGGCGGGCGTGGTGTGCGCAGCGTCTGGCGGCCGGTCGAGCCTGCGCCGGGGAAGACGGCGAGGCCGGCGAAAAATATTTCACCGATCGGTTGACAATCGCCCGCGCCGGCGTATAGTCAACCATATGGTTGAAGATTCCGTTGCCCGCCTCGACGCCGTGTTCGGCGCCCTGGCCGATCCCATCCGCCGCGCGATGCTGCGCGACCTGGCGAAGCAGCCGCGCACGATCGGCGAGCTCGCCGCGCCGTTCGACATCACGCTCGCCGGTGCGTCCAAGCACATCCAGGTGCTCGAGCGCGCCGGGCTGATCGAGCGCGAGATCCAGGGCCGCGTGCACGTGTGCCGGCTGGACGCGCGCCCGCTGCATGCCGGCGCGGAATGGATCCGTCACTACGAGCGCTTCTGGAACCAGAAGCTCGACGTCCTCGAAGCGCTGCTCAAGGCCGAGGACGCCGCTCGTCCCACCGCGCGGAAGAAGCGCGCCCGCAAGTCGACTCCTCCCCCACGGAGAAAGCAGCCATGAACGTCGCCACGTCCGACGCCGATTACGCCGTCCTTACCGCCTCCGACACCGTGCGCCTCGAGCGCCTGCTGCCCGGACCCGCTGAGCGCGTGTGGCGTTACCTCACCGACGGCGAACTGCGCCGCAAGTGGCTGGCCTCGGGCGACATGGCGCCGCACGCCGGGGCCGGGTTCGAACTGGTGTGGCGCAACGACGAGCTCACCGACCCGCCGGGCCACAGGCCCGAAGGTTTCGGCGAGGAACACCGGATGCAAAGCACGATCACCGCATGCGAACCCGAGCGGCTTCTCGCGTTCACCTGGGGTCCGGGCGAGGTGCGCTTCGAGCTCGAGCCGCGCGGCGACCAGGTCCTGCTGACCGTGACCCACGCGCACATCAGCGACCGCCGGAACATGGTGATGATCGGCGCCGGCTGGCACATGCACCTGGGTGTCTTGGCGGCGCGGCTGGACGGCACGCGGCCCGAACCGTTCTGGGACGGCTGGGCGCGCCTGCGCGAGGTCTACGACCGTCGCATTCCAGCCTGACGACTCGCCGCGACGCCTGGCTGGTCGCAGATCGGCCTGGCGGCGGTAGATGCTGTTCCCGACGGCAGCGCATCGCGCACCGTCGACGGAGCTGCAGGCCGCGCCCGCGGGCCGAGACGCGGCCTCAGCGTTCGTTGCGCCGCACGTGCGGGGCGAGGTAGGTCAGGAAATCGCGCTTGCCGATCTGCGCGCCGGCCGCGCGCAGGATCGCGTAGGCGGTGGCGAGGTGGAAATACAGGTTCGGCAGCAGGTGGTCGGCGACGTAGGCGTGGCCCGCTACTTCGGCATGCATCTCCGGACCGAGGCCGATGCGCTTGACCTGCTGCAGCTGGGTGTCGTCGACATCGATCTCCGCGACCAGCGCGCGGGTGTCGACGATGTGCTGCCGCGCCTGCGCGAACGATGCCACCTCGGTGGGCAGGTTCTCGATCGGCAGGCCCCTGCACCACTGCGAGAAGCCGCGCGGCTGGTTGCAGGCGAGCGCGACCTGCGCGCCGAACGGAAACATGTCGGGTGCCAGGCGACGCTGGAGGATGTCGTCTTCCCGCCATCCCTGCGCGGCGACGTCGAACAGGTGGGCGAGGGTCTCCAGGCGGCTGTCGAACAGCGTCTTCAGTGCGGCGATCCGCTCGGCGGACATTGGCGGCTCCGGGCTCCAACCGCGGCCAGCATCGAGCCCAAGGCGTGAGGAGGTCGTCACTTCCGCGCGGCCATCGCCGGTAGCGGCGTCGGGCAAGCGGGGCTCGGTCGGCGACGCAAAGTCGTTTAGGGTGGCCGCATCGGAGCGCAGGTGATCGGCCGTCCATGGACACACGCGTCGGCAGCAGGCAGCAGGCGGGGCTTGCGCGGCAGGATCCGGACCTGCTGCGCCGCCTGTTGCGCGCGAAAGACCACATGGACGCGGCCTCGCACGAGGCGTGGCCGGTCGCGCGGCTGGCGCAGGTGAGCCATGTGTCGCCGGCGCATTTCGCGCGCGCGTTCAGGGACGCGTTCGGCGTGCCACCGCATCGATACCTGCTCACGCGGCGGATCGAGCGGGCGACGGCGCTGCTGCGCGACACGCCGCTGCCCATCCTCGACATCGCGCTGCAGACGGGCTGGAACAGCCTGGGCACGTTCGGCCGCACCTTCCGCGACATCACGGGCGCCGGCCTGCTACGTCAGCGCCGCCCACCGGCCCGCGCTCACCATCGCAGTTTCGGAGAAGCGCAGGCAGGAGGCCGGCGCCCAGAATGGCGCCTCCCACACGGAGGAGATCCCATGAATCAGGGTGTTGGCGTGGTTGGTCTGTATGTCCGCGACCAGGACGAAGCGCTCGCGTTCTACGTCGGCAAGCTCGGGTTCCGCGTGCACACCGACGCGCGCAACGGCGACTACCGCTGGCTGACGGTGCAGCATCCGGAGCAGCCGTCGTTCCAGCTCGGCCTGTTCGTGCCGCAGCCGCCGACGGTCGACGCGGAAACCGCGCAGACGCTGCGCGAGTGCGTGGCGAAGGGCGCGATGCCGCCGCTCGTGCTGACCGTGGACGACTGCAACGCGGCCTGGGAGCGCATGCGCGCGGCCGGCGTCGAGTTCACCCAGGAACCGATCGAGCGCTACGGCAACGTGGATGCGAGCTTCCGCGATCCGTCGGGCAACGGATGGAAGATGCTGCAGGCGCGGCGGGACGCGTGAACCCGGGAGCGACCATGGCGACGATGAAGGCAGCGAAGAAGACGACGGGCGGGAACGCGACGAAGGTGCCGGCGAAGAAGGCCGGCGCCGCCAGGGCCGCGTCCCGCACGACCACCACGCTCGCTGCGGAGGCGACGAGCGCCTCCGAGCGCATCGACCGCAGGATCGCGTCGCTCGGCGACTGGCGCGGCGAGCGCCTCGCCGAGATCCGCGCGCTGATCCACGAAGTGGATCCGGATGTCGTCGAGGACTGGAAGTGGATGGGCACGCCGGTGTGGTCGCACGACGGCATGTACGCGCTCGCCAACCCGCACAAGGACAAGGTGAAGCTCACCTTCTTCCATGGCGCGAAGCTCGCCGATCCCGACGGGCTGTTCAACGCGGGCCTGGACGGCGGCAAGTGGCGCGCGATCGACTTCCACGAAGGTGATCGCATCGACCGGCCCGCGCTCGCGGCGCTGCTGCGCGCGGCGATCGACCACAACCGCACGCACGCGGTGCCGAAGAGCCGGGGTTCGCGATCCCGCAAGTGACGACGCAGGCCCGCGCGGCCCGCTAGGCT
>JABFWF010000095.1 GCA_013362405.1 Lysobacter sp.
GCTTCCGGCGGCGGCTGCGGCGCCGGCGCCTGCGCGCGCAACTCGCGCGGGGCGACCCCTTCGTCGGGTTTTGGCACCAGGCCTGGCTGGGTGTCGCGCGGGCGGTTGGTCTTCTCGCTCTCGCCGCCGCCCTGGTTGTTGGCCTGGGCGAGGAAGTCCGCCTGCTTCGGCGTCAGCGGTGTCGTGGTCTGGGTGAGGATGACGTCCAGCGTGGGCATCACCGGCGCGGCGTCCTGCAGCACGAAGCCGACGCCGAGCAGCAGCAGGCCGTGCAGCAGCACCGACAGCACGACGGTGGCGCTGAGGCGCTCGGCCTCGCCGATCTGCGGGCGTGGGGCGACGATGGCGTTCACCGCAGAGCCTGCTTCGTCTTCCGCAGGTCGTCCCGAATGCAGTGAGGGACCCGACGTTCAACTCCGGCGAACGCAGCGAACGGCAAGAGCAGGTTCCTCGCTGCGTCCGGAACGACAGGAGCGATCACCCGCACCGTGCCTCGATCGCGTCGAACAGCATCCCCGCGATGTTCAAACCGAACTGCTTGTCGAGTTCGCGGATGCAGGTCGGGCTGGTGACGTTGACCTCGGTGAGGTAGTCGCCGATCACGTCCAGGCCGACGAACAGCATGCCGCGCTTCTTCATCTCCGGCCCGACCTGTTCGGCGATCCAGCGGTCGCGGTCCGACAGCGGGCGGCCTTCGCCGCGCCCGCCGGCGGCGAGGTTGCCGCGGAATTCGTCGCCCTGCGGGATGCGCGCCAGGCAGTAGTCGACCGGCACGCCGTCGACCAGCAGGATGCGCTTGTCGCCCTGCGCGATCTCCGGGATGTAGCGCTGCGCCATCGCGAGATGGCGGCCGCCCTCGGTCAGCGTCTCCAGGATGACGTTGGTGTTCGGGTCGCCATGGCGGGCGCGGAAGATCGAGCGGCCGCCCATGCCGTCGAGGGTCTTGAGCACCGCCTCGCCGTGCTCGGCGATGAAGGCCTTGAGCGTGGCCGCGTCGCGGGTGACCAGGGTCGGTGGGCAGCACTGCGGGAACTCGAGCGCGGTCAGCTTCTCGTTCATGTCGCGCAGGCCGCGCGGGTCGTTGACGACGAGGGCGCCGGCGCGCTGGGCGAGGCCGAGGATCTGGGTGTCGTGCAGGTAGTTGGCGTCGACCGGCGGGTCGGTGCGCATCAGCACCACCTGCCCGGCGGCGAGCTCACGCGCGGCGGGCGGGCCGAGGGTGAACCAGCCGGACGGGTCGTCGCGGACCTCCAGCGGCGCCGCCAGCGCCCATGGCCGGCCCGCGCGGACCGACAGCCCGCCCGGCAGGACGTAGTGCAGCCGGTGTCCCCGGCGCTGGGCCTCGAGCAGCATGGCGAAGGTCGAGTCCTTGGCGATCCGGATCGAGCCGATCGGATCCATCACCACGACGATTTCGAGCTGCATGTGACCTTCCGCGGCACCGGCGGCCGCATGGTAGCAGGGGCTTTCGTGGCCCGGATCGCGTTATTGCGTTCACGTTTGTGGAACCGCTCACATTCTCTTGACACCGCCTTCCGGGACTGGGATATAGGCAGCTCGGAGCGGTGCCGGCAGTGACGAAGCACCGCGCATGGGGAGCAGCAATGACGCCAGACGACAGCCGCGCCGGCAGCCTCGACGGGCTGCGCGTGATGGTCATCGACGATTCCAAGACCATCCGCCGCACGGCGGAAACCCTGCTCAAGCGCGAGGGGGCGGACGTGGTCACGGCCACCGACGGCTTCGAGGCGCTGGCCAAGATCGCCGACCACCAGCCGCAGATCATCTTCGTCGACATCATGATGCCGCGCCTGGACGGCTACCAGACCTGCGCGCTGATCAAGAACAACCAGCTGTTCAAGTCGACGCCGGTGATCATGCTGTCGTCCAAGGATGGCCTGTTCGACAAGGCGCGCGGCCGCATCGTCGGCTCCGAGCAGTACGTCACCAAACCTTTCACGCGCGAGGAACTCCTCGACGCGATCCGCAAACACGTCAATGCCTGACCGGGGGGTAGGGCACCAATGGCACGTATTCTCCTGATCGAGGACTCGCCGACCGACACGGCGGTGCTCACCCAGCTCCTGCAGCGCAACGGCCACCAGGTGCTGACCTCCGGCAGCGCCGAGGACGGCATCGAGGTCTGCAGGCGCGAACTGCCGGACCTCGTCCTGATGGACGTCGTCCTGCCGGGCATGAACGGCTTCCAGGCCACCCGCGCGCTGTCGCGGGATGGTGCGACGAGCGCCATCCCGGTGCTGATCGTCAGCACCAAGGGCATGGAGACCGACCGCGCCTGGGGCCTGCGCCAGGGCGCCAAGGACTACATCGTCAAGCCGCCGAACGAAGAGGCGCTGATCGGCCGCATCAACGAGCTCCTCGGAGCCTGACATGGCCAGCCAGCAGGGCCCGTTCGAGATCCTCGCCGACTACGAGCGGCGCTCGCTCGCGCACGTCGCCGGCCTGCCCGAGCAGCTCGACGCGCCCGGCCTGTGGCGCGGCGTCGGCTACCGGATCGGCAGGCAGCGGCTGGCGTCCGGGTTCGGCGAGGTGGTCGAGATCCTGCCGATGCCGGCGGTGACGCCGGTGCCCGGCGCGCAGCCGTGGATGCTCGGCGTGGCCAACATCCGCGGCAACCTGCTGCCGATCGTCGACCTCAAGCAGTTCCTCGAAGGCGAGCGCACCGTGCTGCACGAAGGCCAGCGCGTGCTGATCGTGCGCCAGCCCGGCGGCGACGTCGCCGTCACCATCGACGAGCTGTTCGGCCAGCGCAGCTTCGTCGAGGAACAGCAGATCGATACCGCGCCGCTTGCCGAAGGGCGCTACGTCCACTTCATCGATCGCGCCTACCGCCTGGCGGACGTCGACTGGGGCATCTTCAGCCTCGACCGCCTGGCCCGCACCCCCGAATTCAGACAAGCCGCGGCCTGATCCGCGCACCGAGAGAACCGAGGTAACACCATGAGCACTGTAATGGACACCGTCGCAGGCAAGGGCCGCAATGTCGGAACCAACGTCTGGATCTGGATTCTGATCGGCTCGCTGGCCGTGTTCGGTACCAACACGGTGGTGTCGATCACGAAGGCGGCGCGCCTGGGCGGCGCCAGCACCGCGGCCTCGCGCCTGCAGGTGGACTCGCAGAAGCTCGCCAACCAGGGCCGCGAGGCGGTCGGTGGCGACGCGTCGTCGTTCGCCGCGTTCAAGGCGACCCGCGCGCAGATGGAGGAAGACATCCAGCTGCTCAACAGCCGTTACGGCGGCACCGCCGACGTCGCCGGCCCGATCGCCACCGTGAGCCAGACCTGGGCGCCGCTGGCCAAGAGCGCGGACCAGGTGATCGCCTCCGAACAGGCGGTGACCGGGCTGGCCGGCCACGCCGACAGCTTCAGCAAGAAGGTGCCGCAGCTGCAGGCTCAGATGGACGAGGTGGTGCGCGCGATGTCGGCCTCCGGCTCGCCGTCCTCGCAGATCTACATCGCGCTGCGCGAAGTGGTGACCGCCGCGACCATGGCCCGCCGCGTGACCGAAATCCGCGCCGGCGGCTCGGGCGCCGCGATCGCGGGCGACGCGCTGGCGCGCGACGCCGGCGTGTTCGCGCAGGTGCTCGCCGGCCTGCGCCAGGGCGACGCCGCGCTGAACGTGCAGCGGCTCGGCAACACCGCGGCGCTGGCCTCGCTGAACCAGGCCAATGCGCTCTGGACCGACATGAAGAAGGACCTCGACGCCATCCTCGGCTCGTCGCAGGCCCTGTTCCGCGCGCAGACCTCCGCCGCGGCGATCGCCGGTGGCTCGGACAAGCTGCTCGGCGACAGCGAATCGCTGTTCCGCTCGCTGACCGCGTTCGGCTCGCTGCGCGACACCAGCATCATCGGCGGCGTGTGGGTCTCGATCATCTCCGGCATCGCCACCGTGCTGTCGATCGCCGGCCTGCTGTTCTCGCTGAGCCGCGCGCAGCGCAAGCGCTACGAGACCACGATGGAACTCAACAACCGCAACCAGGAGGCGATCATGCGCCTGCTGGACGAGATGGGTTCGCTCGCGGAAGGCGACCTGACGGTGAAGGCGACGGTCACGGAAGACATGACCGGCGCGATCGCGGACTCGATCAACTTCGCGGTCGAACAGCTGCGCAGCCTCGTGGCGACGATCAACGACACCTCGGTGCAGGTCGCGGCCAGCGCGCAGGAAACGCAGGCGACCGCCATGCACCTCGCCGAGGCCGCCGAGCACCAGGCGCAGGAGATCTCCTCCGCTTCCGACCGCATCAGCGAAATCGCGGCGAGCATCAACCAGGTGTCGAAGAACTCCGCGGAGTCCGCGGAAGTGGCGCAGCGCTCGGTGCAGATCGCGACGAATGGTGCGGGCGTCGTGCGCCAGACGATCGCCGGCATGGACTCGATCCGCGACCAGATCCAGGAAACCTCGAAGCGCATCAAGCGCCTCGGCGAGTCGTCGCAGGAAATCGGCTCCATCGTCGAACTCATCAACGACATCTCGGAACAGACGAACATCCTCGCGCTGAACGCGGCGATCCAGGCGGCCTCGGCCGGTGAAGCGGGCCGCGGCTTCGCGGTGGTCGCGGACGAAGTGCAGCGACTCGCGGAGCGCGCGTCCAACGCGACGAAGCGCATCGAGACGCTGGTCCAGACCATTCAGTCCGACACCAACGAGGCCGTCAGCTCGATGGAGCAGACGACCTCGGAAGTGGTCGCCGGTGCGCGTCTCGCCGAGGACGCGGGTACCGCGCTGGGCGAGATCGAAAAGGTGTCGTCCGACCTGTCGGGCCTCATTCAAGGCATCTCGGCGGCGGCGCAACAGCAGTCCAGCGCGGCGTCGAACATCACCCAGACGATGCACACCATCCAGCAGATCACCTCGCAGACCACGCAGGGCGCCAACCAGACGGCCGAGTCGATCGGAAACCTGGCCCAGCTCGCAGCGGACCTGCGTCGCTCGGTCGCCGACTTCAAGCTGCCGGCCTGATCCGTCGACGCAACCGGGCACGTGAGATGAACATGGCCGCGAAAGCCTGCCGCAAGGCCGCCCGCCGCGACGCGCGCGCCGCATCCCTGGGAGGCGGACGATGACGACTGCCCTGCGCGACGCGATCGATTACACAACGCTCGGCTGGGTCAAGCCGGAGCTCGACGAGACCCTGCGCCAGGCGCGGATCGAGATCGAGGCCTTCGCCGAAGATCCGTCCGATGCCAGCCGCATGCGCTTCTGCGCGGGTTACCTGCACCAGGTGCAGGGCACGCTGCGCATGGTCGAGCTGTACGCGCCGGCGATGGTGGCCGAGGAAATGGAGCGCCTTGCGCAGGCGCTGCAGGATGGCCGCGTGCCCGACCGCGACGAAGCCTGCGCCACGCTGATGCGCGGCGTCGTCCTGCTGCCCGACTACCTGGAGCGGCTGCAGGGCGGCCACAAGGACATCCCGATCGTCCTGCTGCCGCTGTTGAACGAACTGCGCGCCGCGGGCGGCGAAAGCGGGTTGAGCGAGAGCGTGTTGTTCGCGCCGGACCTGCAGAAGCCGCTGCCGGAAGCGATCGGCTCCACGCCGGCGGAGTCGCGTGCCGAGCGCGGGGCGCACGCCGCGCCGCTGCTCGGGCAACTGCAGGACGCGCTCGCCGCGTGGCCGGAGGGCGGCGTTCCCGCCGATCCCGCCGCGCTCGCGGCGGCCGTCGATGGCCTGCTCGCGCAGACCGTCGAGGAAGCCGGCCGCCGCATGCTGTGGGTGGCCTCCTCCGTCGCCGGCGCGCTGCGCGATGGTGCGCTGCAGCCGACGCCCGCGCTGCGCCAGGCCTTCGCCAGCGTGGAGCGCGAAACGCGCCAACTGCTCGACGAGCACGCGGGCGCGATGCCGCGCGCCGACGCCGCGCTCGAGCCGACCCGCCAGCTGCTCTACCACGTCGCGCATGCGGAAGGGGACCATGCCGCGCTGCGCGACCTGCGCAGCACCTTCGACCTCGACGCGCAGGGGCCGACCGAATCCGAGCTCGCGCACGCCCGCGGCAGCGTCACCGGCCGCAACCGCGCGCTGCTCGACACCGTCGCGGCGGCGGTGAAGGAAGACCTGCTGCGGGTCAAGGATGCGCTCGACCTGCACTTGCGCGGCGGCCAGCACGACATCGCCACCCTGCAGCCGCAGGTCGAGGCGCTCGGCCGCGTCGCCGACACCCTCGGCATGCTCGGCCTCGGCGTCGCCCGCAACGTCGTCCAGCAGCAGCGCGACGCGCTCGCCGGCATCGTCGACGGCAGCCGCGCGGCGGACGAGGGCGCGCTGCTCGATGTCGCCGGCGCGCTGCTCTACGTCGACGCTTCGCTGGACGAACAGGTGCAGCGCCTTGGCGGTCCTGCCGACGGTGCCGACGAGGACCTGCTCGCGGCCGAATCGCGTCGCGTCACCGAAGTCCTCGCGCGCGAGGCGATCGCCAACTTCGCCGACGCCCGCCAGGCCTTCGTCGCCTTCGTCGAGACCAACTGGGACCACGCCGAACTCGCCGAGGTCCCGCGCCTGCTGCAGGAAGTCGCCGGCGCGCTGCAGATGCTGGAGCTGTCGCATCCTTCGCAGCTGCTCACCGGCGTGCGGATGTACGCCGAGCGCGAACTGATCGCACGCCACCGCGTGCCCAACGGCCGCCAGCTCGACACCCTCGCCGATGCGTTGGCCAGCCTCGAGTACTACCTCGAGGCGCTGCGCGAGCAGCGCCCGCAGCGCGACGACATCCTCGACATCGCGCGCACCAGCCTGGAATCCCTCGGCTACTGGCCCTTGCCGCAGGACGGCTTGGCCGAGTCGGCGGTGCTGCCGGAAATGCCGGAACTGGTCGACGCCGAACTGCCCGCAGTCGAAGCGAAAGCCGAGCCGGTGCCGGCGTCCGCGGCGACGATGGCGCTCGCGCCGGTGGCTGCCGCGGCGTCGCAGGCCAAGGTCGAGGCGGCCGCGCCGGCGCCCATGCCGGTCGGCACCGGACTTGGCGGCTTCGAGGCCAACGACGAGATCGACGACGAGATCCGCGAAGTCTTCCTCGAGGAATTCGAGGAGGAGATCGGCAACCTCGACCAGCTGCTGCCGCCGTGGCGCGCGGCGCCCGAGGACAACGAGAAGCTGCGCCCGATCCGCCGCGTGTTCCACACGCTGAAGGGCAGCGGCCGCCTGGTCGGCGCGAAGACGCTGGGCGAGTTCAGCTGGAAGGTCGAGAACATGCTCAACCGCGTGCTGGACGGCACGCGGCCCGCCAGCCTGGCGGTGGTGGCGATGGTGGACCAGGCCTTCTACACGCTGCCGCAACTGCAGGCGGCGCTGCGCGGCGAGGGCGGCATCAGCGCCGACCTCGACGGCATGCAGGCGCTCGCCGACCGCATCGCCGCCGGCGAGGAAGCCTTCTACCGCGCGCCCGACGTCGAGGCTGCGCCCGCGCAGCCGGTCGTCGAGGCCGAAGTCGTCGTGCCGGTCGCGCCGGTGGCCATCGCGCCGGTGTCGGAGGCCGAGGGCATCCCCGCGTCGGTCGACGCCGTGCTGCTGGAAATCCTCGACGCCGAGGTCGGCGGGCATCTGGCGACGGTGGACCGCTGGATCGCCGCCGCCCGCGCCGGTTCGGCCCGCGCCGACGACGCGTTGCTGCGCGCCATCCACACCATGAACGGCGCCTTCGCGATGACCGAAGTGCCGTCGATCCCCGATGCGATGACGCCGGCCGAGGCCTACGTCAAGCGCTTGCTCGCCGCGCACGGCGAAGCGTCGGCCGAGGGTATCGACGGTATCGCCGAGCTGGCCGATGCGGTGCGCGCGACCGTTGTCGCGCTGAAGACATCGTCGCCGCGCATCCCGCGGTTCAACGGGCTCGCCGAGCGCCTCGCCGCGCTGCGCGACAGCCTGCCCGAAGCGACGCTGCCGTCGGGCGAGATGCCCGCGCTGCCGGTCGAGACATCGTCCACCGACGCCATCGCCGCGGAGCTGGCTGCGCTCGACTTCGGCACCTTGGTCGACGCCACCCCGGACGCGGCGGACGCGTCCGCGGAGGGAGCGCTGCCGACCGAGCCGGAACCCGATCACCTGGCATCGCTGCATGCCGACGCGATCGCGCTGGAGATGGCCCTGCTCGATGCGGAGCGCGCGGAAGCCGAGCGCCTCGCGGAGGCCGGACACCACCAGCAAATCCACCTCGCGGAACAGGCCGCGCTCGAGCGCGCCGAAGCCGAACGTGCCGAAGCCGAACGTGCCGAAGCCGAACGTGCCGAAGCCGAACGTGCCGAAGCCGAACGGCTGGCGGAAGAGGAGCGCGAATACGCGCGCCTCGAGGCCGAATACGCAGAGCAGGCCCGCATCGCCCGCGAACAGCAGGCGGAGGCCGAGCGCGTCGAAGCCGAACGTGCCGAAGCCGAACGTGCCGAAGCCGAACGTGCCGAAGCCGAACGCGTCGAAGCCGAACGCGTCGAAGCCGAACGCGTCGAAGCGGAGCGCCTCGAAGCCGAACGCATCGAAGCCGAGCGTCACGCGGCGGAGGAAGAGGCGCGGCGCGAACTCGATCGCATCGCGCACGAGCCGCAGGCCGAGTCGGTCTCGCTCGAGCCCGTCGTCGCCGAACTGCTGGCGCACGCCATGCCCACCGGCGAGGATCCGGACGAAGCGCTCGACCTCACCGGCCTGGATCCGGAGCTCGTCGACATCTTCGTCGAGGAAAGCGTCGACCTGCTCGACCACTCCGACGGCCTGCTCGCGCACCTGCGCGAGACGCCGACCGAGCGCGAAGCCCTGGTCGGCCTGCAGCGCGACCTGCACACCATCAAGGGTGGCGCGCGCATGGCCGGCATCATGGCCGTGGGCGAGCTCGGCCATGCGATGGAGTCGCTGCTGGAGGCCGTGGTCGACCAGCGCCGCGAGCTGGGCCGCGACGGCATCCCATTGCTGGAGCGCGGTTTCGACCGCCTGCACGCGATGGTCACCCGCGTCGGCGAGCGCCGCGCGGTCGCACTGCCCGAGCAGCTGATCGCCGAATTCGACGCGCGCGCCCATGGCCGCGCGCCCGAACCGCAGACGGGAAGCACGGCGCCGATGCCGGCCCCGAAGGTCGAGCTCAAGCCGCTGTCGGCCCCGATCAGCGAGGCGCCCTTCGGCGAGGAAGAAGACGTCTCGGTGCGCGCGCCGCAGGAACAGGTGCGCATCCGCGCCGACCTGCTCGACCGCCTCGTCAACTACGCGGGCGAAGTCGCGATCTACCGCGCCCGCCTCGAGCAGCAGCTCGGCGCATTCCGCGGCGCGATGGTCGAAATGGAGCAGACCAACACGCGTCTGCGCGACCAGCTGCGCCGCCTCGACAGCGAGACCGAAGCGCAGATCATCGCGCGCTACCAGCGCGAGAGCGAGGCTGGCGACGAGACCTTCGATCCGCTGGAGCTCGACCGCTTCTCCAACCTGCAGCAGCTGTCGCGCGGCCTCGCCGAGTCCGCGGCCGACCTGACCTCGTTGCAGGGTTCGCTCGACGACCTGACGCGCCAGTACGAAACGCTGCTGCTGCAGCAGTCGCGCGTCAGCTCCGAGTTGCAGGAAGGCCTCATGCGCACGCGCATGGTGCCGTTCGACGCACTCGTGCCGCGCCTGCGCCGCGTGCTTCGCCAGGCCGCCAGCGACACCGGCAAGCAGGTGCAGCTCAAGGTCGAAGGCGCGCAGGGCGAGCTCGACCGCAACGTGCTGGAGCGCATGACCGCGCCGCTGGAGCACATGCTCCGCAACGCGGTCGCGCACGGCCTCGAGTCGCCCGACAGGCGCCGCAAGGCGAAGAAGGGCGAGGAAGGCACCGTCCGCATCGCGGTTCGCCGCGAAGGGTCGGAAATGGTGCTGGAAGTCGGCGACGACGGCGCCGGCCTCGACCGCAAGGCGATCCACAAGCGCGCGGTCGAGCGCGGCCTGGTCCGCGACGACGCGCGCCTCGCCGACAGCGACCTCGACATGCTGATCTTCGAGCCGGGCTTCTCGACGGCGACCGAAGTCAGCCGTCTCGCCGGCCGCGGCGTCGGCATGGACGTGGTGGCGAGCGAAGTCCGCCAGCTCGGCGGCGCGTTCGACATCCGCTCCAAGCAGGGCGAAGGCACCACCTTCACCATCCGCCTGCCGCAGACGCTCGCGGTGACGCAGGCGGTGTTCGTGCGCATCGGCGAGACCAGCTTCGCGGTGCCGATCGCATCGGTGCGCGGCGTCGGTCGCATTCCGCGCGAGGAACTGGAGAAGTCGAACGCGAGCTACCGCTACGGCGGCGAGGATTACGCGCTGCACGACCTGGGCATGCTGCTCGGCGCCGGCCGCGCGAAGGCGGAAGGCCAGCTGCAGATGCCGGTGCTCCTGATCCGCTCGGGCGACCTGCGCGCCGCGGTCACCATCGACCAGGTCGTCGGCAACCGCGAAATCGTGGTCAAGCCGGTCGGCCCGCAGGTGGCATCGATCCCGGGCATCTTCGGCGCGACCATCATGGGTGACGGCCGCGTGGTCGTGATCCTCGACGTCGCCCCGTTGGTGCGCCGTCAGGCCGCACTGCCGCGCGACCACGTGCCGGCGCCCGCGCCGGCTGTCGACACCCGCAAGGTGCCGCTGGTCATGGTGGTCGACGACTCGGTCACCATGCGCAAGGTCACCGGCCGCGTGCTGGAGCGCAACAACTTCGAGGTCGCGACCGCGAAGGACGGCCTCGACGCGCTCGAGCGCATGGCCGAGGTCGTGCCCGACCTGATGCTGCTCGACATCGAGATGCCGCGCATGGACGGCTACGAGCTGGCGACGGCGATGAAGGGCGACCCGCGCCTGCGCAACGTGCCGATCATCATGATTACCTCGCGCACCGGCGAGAAGCACCGTCAGCGCGCGTTCGAGATCGGCGTGCAGCGCTACCTCGGCAAGCCGTACCAGGAACACGAGCTGATCCGCAACGTGTTCGAGCTGCTGGCCGAAACCGAGGCCGAGCGCGATGGCAGCGTCGTCCATGGCTGAGGCCAGGCGTGTCGCCCTGCTGGCGCGCCCCGGCAGCGCCTGCGAGCGATTGCAGGCCGCGCTGCAGGAAGCGGGCGCCGAGCTGGTGCTGGTCGCCGACCCGACCGCGACCGACGCCGACCGCCTGCGCGCCGCCGGCGCGCAGGCGGTGCTGGTCGCGCTGGAACCGCAGGTGGAGGACGCGCTCGACCGCTTCGATGAGGTGCTCGGCGATCCCGCGATCACCGTGATCTTCGACGAGGCCGAGCTCGCCGCGCAGCGCGAGGGCTGGGATGCCGCCCGCTGGGTGCGCCACCTCGCCACCAAGCTCGGCAGTCGCGACGACGTGCTGCCGCCGGGCTTCGAACCGGACGAGGCGGCCGCGATCGAAAGCCGGCTCGAAGCCGATGCCGCGCCACCGGTGCGGTATCGCCACGTGGACACCGACCTCGACCTGTCCGGCTTCGCCGTCGAGGCGCAGACGCTGGCGGACACGGTGCCGCACGATGCGATCGATGTCCCGGGCCACGATGCGCCGGGCGTCATTCCGATGGGCACGCTCGCGCTCACCGACGACCTCGGCGAAGCCGTGCCCGATCTCGGCGACTTCAATTTCGACCTCGACCTGTCGACGCTCGATGCCGCGCTCGCTGAGCCGGCGCCGCGCGAGCCGACGCCGTCGCTGTCACTCGACCCCATCGAGCCCATCGAACCGGCCGGCTCCGCCGTGGAGCCGCCGGTCCCGCCGCCGGCCATGGCGAAACCCGTGCTGCAGCTGGCGGACGAGCCGGCCGACGACAACGGTGCCAACGACCGCTTCCGGCGCGACCTGGCCGCCCTCGAGGCGAGCATCGCCGGCATGGAGCTGGTCGACACGCCGCGCGCGAAACCGGCGCAGGACGCCGGGGTGGTGCTGGTGCTGGCCGGCATCGGCGGTCCGGATGCGGTACGCCAGCTGCTCGGCGGCCTGCCCGCGGGTTTCCCGCGCGCGGTGCTGATCCAGCAGCGCCTGGACGGCGCGCGGCACGACAAGCTGGTGCGCCAGATGCAGCGCGCGACCACGCTGCCGGTGGCGCTGGCCGAGGACGGCATGGCGATCGAACCCGGCCATGTCTACATCTTGTCGGCCGAGCTGGGGCTCGCCGAAGGCGGCGGCCGCTTCGGCGGCGACGCGGCCTCGCTGCTCGCCCGCCTGCCGGCGGCCGACAGCGCGATCGTGCTGCTCAGCGGCAGCGACCCGGCGACCGTCGACGCAGCGATGGCGCATGCCGTGCGCGGTGCGCTGGTCGTCGGCCAGGCCCCGGACGGCTGCTACGACGCGACCGCGCCCGCCGAGCTGATCGCCCGCGGCGCGGAAGGCGGCGCACCGACGGCGCTCGCCAAGAAGATCGCCGCCCGCTGGGCGGCCTGAGGAACGTCATGTCCACTGCCAGCCACGACATCCGCGGCGTGCTCATCCAGGTGGCGGGCGCGCGCCTGCTGCTACCCAACGCGACCATCGCCGAGGTGCTGTCCTATGCCGAGCCGGACGCGATCGACAACGCGCCCGACTGGCTGCTGGGCCGCATCCGCTGGCGCGGCTGGCAGCTGCCGCTCGTGAGCTTCGCCCGCCTGTCAGGCATCGCCGACGAGCAGGGCGGCCTCGGCAGCAAGGTGGTGATCCTGAAGGCGCTCGGCGGCGACGCCCGCCATCCGTACTTCGCCCTGCTGACCCAGGGCTTCCCGCGCCTGGTCACGGTGGCGCAGGAGGCCCTGCGCGCCGAGGACAGCGACGCGACCCAGTTGCCGCCGGGCATCCAGGCCCGCGTTGTGCTCAACGAGGACGCGGCGGTGCTGCCCGACCTCGCCCAGATCGAGCAGCTGATCGGCACCGCCCTGTCGCAGGCGGCCTGAGGAAGGCGGGACTGCGGGCTGCTCGCATCCTCGTCATTCCCGCGAAAGCGAACATCCAGCACCTTTGATCGTTCGACCGTGCCGCCAGGCCGCTGCACGGCCGGCCAACGCCGATCAGCGCAAATCCCCGCACCGCGCCTGCAGTGCCGCGATCGCCGCGATGCCGGCCGTTTCGGTGCGCAGGATGCGCGGGCCGAGGCGCAGGCCGGTGAAGCCGGCGCCGATGAGCTGTTCGCGGTCGCGCGGCGACCAGCCGCCCTCGGGACCGATCGCCAGCACGCAGGCGCTGCCCTGCAGGCCGATCGCGCCGATCGCGTGCTCGGCGTGGGGATCGAGCAGGAACCGCGGCTGCGCGGGCAGCGCGTCCAGCGCGGCGGCGAGCGACTGCGGCGCGTCCACCGCGGGGATGACCGCGCGTCCGCTCTGCTCGCAGGCGGAGCGCACCACGCTGCGCCAATGCGCGACGCGCTTGTCGGCACGTTCGGCATCCAGCCGCACTTCGCTGCGTTCGCTCGAGACGGGAAGGAAGCCGGCGACGCCGAGTTCGGTCGCCTTCTGCAGGATCCAGTCCATCTTCTCGCCGCGCGCGATGGCCTGCAGCAACGTGATGCGCAGCGGCGATTCGTTGTCGATGCGCGACACGGCTTCCACGCGCACCTGCACCTCGCGCTTCCCGGCCGATTCCACCCGCGCGGCGTAGTCGTGGCCGTCGCCGTTGAACAGCACGCAGCCGTCGCCTTCGCGCAGGCGCAGCACGCGCACGAGGTGCGTCGCGGCCTCTTCCGGCAGCGCGAATGCATCGCCCACGCCGAGCGGGCGGTCGACGAAGGCGCGGATCACGCGCATGCGGTCGCCTCGACGATCGCCTCGCGGGTGACGTCGGCGAGCAGCTGCAGCTGCCCGTCGTCGATGCAGTAGGGCGGCATCCAGTAGAGGATGTCGCCGAGCGGGCGCAGCACGACCCCGCGCGCGAGCGCCGCGCGATAGGCGCGCAGGCCGACGCGCAGCGCCGGGTCGAACGGCGTGCGGCGATCGCCGTTTTTCGCCAGCTCGAAGGCGAGGATCATGCCGGCCTGGCGCACGTCGGCCACGTGCGGCAGTTCCGTCAGCGGCGCGGCGAGCGCGGCCATGCGCGCGGTAGTGGCGCGGTTGCGCGCGAGCACGTCGTCGCCGTCGAAGATCGCCAGCGAGGCGAGCGCGGCCGCGCAGGCGAGCGGATTGCCGGTGTAGCTGTGCGAATGCAGGAAGGCACGCTCGCGCGAGTCGTCGAGGAAGCCGTCGTAGATGGCCTGCGTCGCCAGCACCGCGGCGAGCGGCAGGAAACCGCCGGTGAGCCCCTTCGACAGGCACATGAGATCGGGCTGGATGCCCGTTGGGCCGTTGTCAGCGGCAGCGGGCGCCTGTTCGCAGGCGAACATCGTCCCGGTGCGGCCGAAACCCACGGCGATCTCGTCGGCGATCAGGAACACACCATGCGCGTCGCACAGTTCTCGCGCACGGCGCAGGTAGAGCAGGTCATGCATGCGCATGCCGCCGGCGCACTGCACGCGCGGCTCGAGGATCAGCGCGCAGACCTCGCCCGCGTGGCGCTCGAGCAGCGCGGCGAGCGCATCGGCGGCGCGTTGCGCGCACTGGGCCGCGCTTTCGCCGGCCTCGGCGAGATAGGCGTCCGGCGATGGCGCGAACAACGCTTCGCACAGCAGCGGTGCGTACACCCGGCGATACAGCGGCACGTCGCCGACAGCGAGCGCGCCGATCGTCTCGCCGTGGTAGCCGTTCTCCAGCGCCACGAACTTCGTGCGTCGCGTCTCCCCGCGGTTGCGGAACCAGTGGAAGGCAATCTTCAGCGCGACTTCCACGCCGGCCGAGCCGTTGTCGGCGAAGAACACCTTGGCCAGCGGCGCGCGACCCACTTCCCGTGGCGCGATCGCCAGCAGCTTCTCCGCAAGCTCGACCGCGGGCGCGTGCGAGAACCCGGCGAGGATCACCTGCTCCAGCGTGCCGGCCTGGCGCGCGATCGCCGCGGCGATGCGCGGCTCGGCGTGGCCGAACAGGTTGGTCCACCAGCTCGCCACCGCGTCGAGGTAGCGCCGACCGTCATGGCCGACGAGCCAGGCGCCTTCGCCGCGCGCGATCGGCACCAGCGGCAGCGCATCCTCGAAATGCTCGCGCATCTGCGTGCAGGGGTGCCAGAGCACGGCGAGGTCGCGCGAACGCCAGTCGACGGCGTCCGTTATGATCGGCTGGTCCTGCGGGTGCGGCGTCTGCATCGACGCATTATCGCAGCGCCGGGCGGCACGCTGTCGTCGGCGTCGCCGGCGACATGCGCGGTGGTCCCACGCAGCGGGCCGCCGGAGAGCTCAGCCCGCGCAACGCCAGTTCCGTTCCCCATCCGGCACGCCATGCACCGTCTCCCCACCATCCACGGCATCACCGAGCACGACGCCGGTCCCTATCGCATGGAGCGGCTGGATCTCGAATTCGGCAACGGCGAGCGACGGCGCTACGAGCGCCTGCACAGCCGCGGCCATGGCGCGGTGCTGGTGGTCCCGCTGCTCGACGACGACACCGTGCTGCTGGTGCGCGAGTACGCCGCGGGCGTTCACCGCTACGAACTCGGCCTGGTGAAGGGCCGCATCGATGCCGGCGAGACGCCGCTGGAAGCCGCCAACCGCGAGTTGCAGGAGGAAGCCGGCTACGCCGCGCGTTCGCTCGTCGTGCTGCGCGAACTCACGCTGTCGCCGAGCTACATGAGCCATTCGGCGCATGTCGTCGTCGCGCGCGACCTGTATCCGCAGCGCCTGCCGGGCGACGAGCCCGAGGAACTGGAAGTGGTGCCGTGGAAGCTGCATGCGCTGCACGAACTCGCGGTGCGCGAGGATTGCTCCGAGGGGCGGTCGCTCGCCGCCCTGTTCATCACCCGGGAGTGGCTGCGCCATGGCGACGCATGAGACGGACGCCCTGCGCGAGGCGGTGATCGCCATCGCGCACGAGGCCGCGGCGCGGATCCTCGCGGTGTACGACAGCGACTTCGCCGTGCAGCAAAAGGACGACAAGTCGCCGCTGACCGCGGCCGACCTCGCCGCGCACCGCTGCATCGTCGAGGCGCTGGAACGATTGACGCCCGACGTCCCGGTGCTTTCCGAGGAATCGGCGGAGGACGTGCCGGGCCTGGTGCGGCGCGAATGGCGGCGGCTGTGGCTGGTCGATCCGCTCGACGGCACGCGCGAGTTCGTCAAGCGCAACGGCGAGTTCAGCGTCAACATCGCGCTGATCGAGGATGGCGAGGCGGTGCTGGGCGTCATCCAGGCGCCGGTCACCGGCCTGGTCTGGCATGCGCGACGCGGCGCGGGTGCCTTCCGCCGCGAAGGCGACACCGACATCGCACTGAAGCCGCGCCGTCCCGCGGCACCACCGCTGCGCGTCGCCGCCAGCCGCTCGCACCGCGATGCGCGCACCGAGGATTTCATCCGCCGCATGGGCGAGGTGGCGGAGGTCAACCTCGGCTCCTCGCTCAAGTTCTGCCGGCTTGCGGAAGGCGACCTCGACGCCTATCCGCGCTTCGGGCCCACATGCGAATGGGATACCGGCGCGGGGCAATGCATCCTCGAGGCCGCGGGCGGGATGGTCGTCGACCCGAAGGGTCGGCCGCTGCGCTACAACCAGCGCGACACGCTGCTCAACGGCGATTTCCTCGCGCTCGGCGATCCTGGGCTGCCGTGGAAGGAGTGGGTGGGCGCATGAGTTCGCCCGGCATCGAGGAACTGCTCGCGATCATGGCCCGGCTGCGCGATCCCGAAGGCGGATGCCCCTGGGACGTCGGGCAGACCTTCGCCTCGATCGCGCCATACACCATCGAGGAGGCCTACGAGGTCGCCGACGCGATCGACCGTGGCGACCTGCCTGCGCTGCAGGACGAACTCGGCGACCTGCTGCTGCAAGTGGTCTTCCACGCGCGCATGGCGGAGGAGCAGGGCGCGTTCGCCTTCGCCGACGTGGTCGCGGCGATCTGCGACAAGATGGTGCGACGCCATCCGCACGTGTTCGCCGACGCGCAGGTCGACGGGGTGCACGCGCAGACGCAGGCCTGGGAGGAGCACAAGCGGCGCGAGCGCGAGGCCGCGGGGCATGCCGATGCGTCCGCGCTCGCCGGCGTCGCGCGCGGCCTGCCGGAATGGCAGCGCGCGGTGAAGCTGCAGAAGAAGGCGGCCAGGGTCGGCTTCGACTGGCCGGGACCGGAGCCGGTGATCGCCAAGCTGCACGAGGAGATCGAGGAGGTGCGCGTGGAGTTCGCCGCGCGCGCCACCGCGCCGGACGATCCGCGCGTGCAGGACCGGCTGGAGGACGAGATCGGCGACCTGCTGTTCGTGTGCGCCAACCTCGCGCGCCATGCGCGGGTCGACGTCGGCGGCGCGCTGCGCCGCGCCAACCTCAAGTTCGAGCGGCGGTTCCGCGCGATGGAAGCGCTGGCGGCGACCGACGGCCGCGACTTGTCCGCGCTGCCGCTGGAGGCGCAGGATGCCTACTGGGACCGGGCCAAGGCGGCGGAGCGCGACCGGCGGGAGCCGTAGGCGCCGCGGCTGCGGATGCGATGAGCGGCCGCGGCCGGGAAAACGGAAACGGGAGAAGGCGATGCGCCGCTTCACCAGCTTCCGCGAGTTCTACCTCTTCTATCTCGGCGAGCACGCCAACCGCATGTCGCGCCGGCTGCACTTCGCCGGCAGCTGCGGCGTGCTGCTGCTGGTCGCGCTGGCGCTGTGGCAGCGCAACGCGTGGTGGTTGCCCGCCGCGCTCGCCTGCGGTTACGGCTTCGCCTGGATCGGCCATTTCTTCTTCGAGAAGAACCGCCCGGCGACCTTCCGCCATCCCTTCTATTCGTTCGCCGGCGACTGGGTGATGTTCGTCGACGTCCTGCGCGGGCGCGTGCGGCTGTGAGCGATGTTCATTCGAGGAAGATCAGCCACGCCGCGACGACGATCAGGGCGAAGCCGGCCCAGTGGTTCCAGCGCAGGGGCTGGCCGAGGTACCACGCGGAAAAGCCGGCGAACACCAGCAGCGTGATCACCTCCTGCATGCCCTTCAGCTGCGGCGCCGAATACACCGCGCTGCCGAGGCGGTTGGCCGGCACCTGCAGCATGTACTCGAAGAAGGCGATGCCCCAGCTGGCCAGGATGACCGGCAACAGCGGCGCGCTCCTGTACTTCAGGTGGCCGTACCAGGCGAAGGTCATGAAGACATTGGAACCGAGCAGCAGCAGGACCGGCAGGATGCGATCGGACAGGACAGGCACGGGCGGCGGGGTCCGCGGGGCGGGCTGCCAGCCTAGCCGGTCGGGAGCGTCTTCACGCCGGCTCAACACCCGAACCGGCACGTTTCACAAAGCTGAAGCCTCAGGAACACCCATGCGCGCCTCCCAAGAACCCGCCGGCCTCGTCCTGATCGTCGAAGACAACCGCAATATCTCCGAGATGGTCGGGGAATACCTCGAAGGTCGTGGCTTCGAGGTGGATTACGCCTCCGACGGCCTCGACGGCTACCGACTGGCGTCCGAGAACAGCTACGACGTGGTCGTCCTCGACCTGATGCTTCCGCGTCTGGACGGCGTGGAGGTCTGCAAGCGCCTGCGCGAGGAGGCGCGGAAGTCCACGCCCGTGCTGATGCTGACCGCCCGCGACACCCTCGACGAGAAGCTCACGGGGCTGTCCGTGGGCGCCGACGACTACCTGACCAAGCCCTTCGCCATCCAGGAACTCGAGGCCCGCCTGCGCGCGCTGATCCGCCGCGAGCGCCGCCAGGTCGGCTCCGAGGTGCTGAAGGTCGCCGACCTGGTGCTCGACCCGGCCAGCCTGCGCGCCACCCGCGGCGGGGTCGAGCTGCAGCTGTCGCCGATCGGCCTGAAGCTGCTCACCATCCTGATGCGCGAATCGCCGCGCGTGGTGAGCCGGCAGGAGATCGAACGCGAGATCTGGGGCAATGGCCTGCCCGATTCGGATACCCTGCGCAGCCACCTCTACAACCTGCGCAAGACGATCGACAAGCCGTACGACAAGCCGCTGCTGCACACCGTGCAGAGCGCCGGTTACCGGATTGCCGACATCGAGCAGCCGCCCGCCTGAGCACCGTTCCCCCACCAGCCCAGCACGGCCTCTCCCGCAAGCTGCGGGTGGCCTTCCTGCTGCAGGTGATGATCGCCAGCCTGGTCATCGTGGCCGGCGCGTGGGCGCTCGTCGTGATCGTGCGCGACCAGCTGGTCGCGCAGTCGCTGGACCAGAACGCCACGTACTACTGGAGCCAGCGCGCGCTCGACCCGGCCCATCCGCCGCCGGACGGGGTGGACATGCATGGTTACGCGGTGGCCGACGGCGGCTCGGCGGCCGGCCTGCCGCAGGACCTGCGCGGCCTCGAGCCCGGCCTGCACATGCTCGACGAGGAGACGGTCCTGGTCGACAAGCGCGGCGACACGCGCCTGTACCTCACCTACCCGCGCGACAAGGCCACCATGCTGGCCTTCGAGCTGGTGTCTCCCCCGGTGCTGCTCGCGCTGATTGCGCTCGCCATCAGTGCCTGGTTCACCTACCGGATGACCCGGGGCATGCTGACGCCGCTGCATTGGCTGGCGCGCGAGGTGCGGCGCTGGGACCCGATGGAGCCCGACACCGCCGCGCTGGCCTCCGACCAGCTCCCGCCGAGCGCGGGCGACGAGGTGCGCCTGCTCGCCGGCGCGCTGCAGCGCATGGGCGAGCGCATGCGCGCCTTCGTCCGCCGCGAGCGCGACTTCACCCGCGATGCGAGCCATGAACTGCGCACGCCGCTGACCGTCATCCGCGTCGCCGCCGACCTGCTGCAGAGCGATTCCGATCTCCCGCAGCGCGCGGAGCGCTCCATCGCCCGCATCCAGCGCGCGGGCCGCGACATGGAAGCGGTGATCGAGGCCTTCCTGGTGCTGGCGCGCGAAGGCAACGTCGAGCCCGCGCGCGAGGATTTCGCCGTGCGCGACGTGGTCGAGGAGGAAGTACAGAAGGTGCGACCGCTGCTGGCCGACAGGCCGGTGACGCTCGACATCGTCGAGCGGGCGTCCCCGCGGCTGCATGCGTCGCCGCGCGTGCTGTCGGTGATGCTCGGCAACCTGCTCCAAAACGCCTGCATGTTCACCGAGCGGGGACGGATCGAGGTGATGATCGCCGGCGATCGCATCGCGGTCACCGACACCGGTATCGGGATGCCGACCGACGTGCTGCAGCGCGCCTTCGATCCGTTCTTCCGCGCCGATCCGACCGCGCCGGACGGCAAGGGCATGGGCCTGTCGATCGTGCGCCGGCTCGGCGAGCGCTTCGGCTGGCCGGTGACGCTGGAGAGCGCGCCCGGCAAGGGCACCGCCGCCGTGATCCATTTCGTGGCGCGCCGCTGAATCCTCCACGCGGGTGCGTCAACCGATGCGCGCCACGCGCGTTAGCGTCGGATCCCCACGTCGTGTCCGTCCGATGCCCACGCCCGCCCCGCCTGCTTCCCGGTTGTCCCGCGTCGCCCTCGCTGCCTTGGTCATGCTGGCAGCGCTCGCCGCGTGGTGGGGCTGGCACAGCCACGCGGCGCAAGCGACCGGAAGCGCGTGGCGCACCGCGCCGGTGCAGCGTGGTGACATCCGCGTCGCCATCTCCGCCACCGGCACGCTGAGCGCGATCTCCACCGTCGAGGTCGGCAGCCAGATCTCCGGGCAGGTCACCCAGGTGCTGGCGGATTTCAACGATCACGTGCGCAAGGGCCAGGTGCTCGCGCGCATCGACCCGAGCACCTACCAGGCGCAGATCGCGCAGGGCAACGCCGCCGCCAACGGCGCGCGCGCGACGCTCGCCAGCGCGCAGGCGACGCTGCGCAATGCCGAGATCGACTACACCCGCAAGGCATCGCTCGGGCAGCAGCAACTGGTCGCCCGTGGCGATGTCGATGCCGCCCGTGCCGCGCGCGACCAGGCGCGCGCGCAAGCCAACGCGGCGCAGGCGCAGATCGGCCAGCAGGTCGCATCGACCGACACCGCGCGGCTCAACCTGCAGCGCACGGTGATCCGCTCGCCGGTCGACGGCGTGGTGCTGACGCGCACGATCGAGCCCGGCCAGACCGTCGCCGCGAGCCTGCAGGCGCCGGTGCTGTTCCAGATCGCCGAGGACCTGGCGCAGATGCAGATCCTGCTCGCGGTGGACGAGGCCGACATCGGCCAGGTGCAGCGGGGCCAGGCGGTCAACTTCACCGTCGACGCGTTTCCCGACCGCCAGTACCACGGCGTGGTCCAGCAGGTGCGGCTGTCGTCGACCAACACCAGCAACGTGATCACCTATCCGGTCGTCGTCGCGGTGCGCAACGACGACCAGACGCTGCTGCCCGGCATGACCGCGAACGCGGAGATCGAGGTCAGCCTGCATCGCGACGTGCTCGAAGTGCCCAACGCCGCGCTGCGCTTCCATCCGCCCGACGAGCAGGAGTCTGCCGCTGCGGGCGGCATGGGTGGCGGCATGGCCGATGCGCTGCCGCCGGTCGCGGTGGGCCTGCGCCTCGCGCCACCGCAGCAGGTCGCGTTCGACGCCGCCCTCGCCCGGCTGCGCGAGCGCGTGGCCGCGCGACGCACG
>JABFWF010000197.1 GCA_013362405.1 Lysobacter sp.
TGGATGGCCGAGTACATCTGCGCGACCTTGTCCTCGCGGATCAGGTAGCGGATGGCCGGGGTGCCGACCATGATTTCCCACGCCGCGGTGCGGCCGCCGCCGACCTTCTTCATCAGCGCCTGCGAGATCACCGCGCGCAGCGACTCCGACAGCATGGAGCGCACCATCGGCTTCTCGCCGGCGGGGAACACGTCGATGATGCGGTCGATGGTCTTCGCGGCCGAGCTGGTGTGCAGGGTCGCGAAGACGAGGTGGCCGGTCTCCGCGGCGGTGAGCGCCAGGCGGATCGTCTCGATGTCGCGCATTTCGCCGACCAGGATGTAGTCCGGGTCCTCGCGCAGCGCGGAGCGCAGCGCCTCGTTGAAGCCGTGCGTGTCGCGGTGCACCTCGCGCTGGTTGATCAGGCACTTCTGCGAGGTGTGCACGAACTCGATCGGATCCTCGACCGAGAGGATGTGCGCGTATTCGTTCTTGTTGACGTGGTCGAGCATCGCCGCGAGCGTGGTCGACTTGCCCGAACCGGTCGGGCCGGTGACCAGGATCAGGCCCTGCGGCTGGTCGATCAGGTCCTTGAAGATGCGCGGGCAGCCGAGGTCCTCGAGGGTGAGGACTTCGGATGGAATGGTGCGGAACACCGCGCCGGCGCCACGGTTCTGGTTGAACGCGTTGACGCGGAAGCGCGCCAGGCCCGGGATCTCGAAGGAGAAGTCGACCTCGAGGAACTCCTCGTAGTCGCGGCGCTGCTTGTCCGACATGATGTCGTAGACGAGCGCGTGCACCTGCTTGTGGTCCAGCGCCGGGATGTTGATCCGGCGGACGTCGCCGTCCACGCGGATCATCGGCGGCAGGCCGGCGGACAGGTGCAGGTCCGAGGCCTTGTTCTTGACCGAGAACGCCAACAGCTCGGCGATATCCATCTTTCTGCGTGCTCCCCACACGATGGCCGCCGGCTAGGCGCCGACTGGCAAACGACCTACCCCGGCGGCAGTATGGGCGCCCCACCCGGGACGTCAACCCGCCGCCACTGGACCCCGCCGTGCTCGCGGACGCCCTGCAGACCCTGCTGCAACGACTTGATAACGCGGCGCATGCGGCCGGGCGGCCAGCACCGCGATTATTGGCCGTGTCCAAACGGCAGGCCGCGACTGCGGTCGCGGAACTGCACGCTGCCGGGCAACGGGCATTCGGCGAGAACTACGTTCAGGAAGCCATCGCGAAGCAGGACGCACTCGCAGGCGTGGACATCGAGTGGCACCTGATCGGCCACCTGCAGTCGAACAAGGCACGCGAGGCCGCCGAGCGCTTCGACTGGGTGCAGACGGTGGATCGCGCGCGCCTGGTCCCGGCGCTGGGCCGCCACCGACCGCCTGAACGCGGCCCGCTGAACGTGCTCATCCAGGTGAACATCGACGACGAGGCGAGCAAGCATGGCTGCGCGCCGGAGGACGTCGACACGCTCGTGGCCGCGATCGTGGCGGAACCTGCGCTGCGCCTGCGCGGGCTGATGGCGATTCCCGCACCGTTCGAAGACGCGGCGCGCCGCCGCGACGCCTTCCGTCGCATGCGCCTGCTGTTCGAGCAGCTGCGTGCGCGCCATCCGAACGCCGACACGCTGTCGATGGGCATGAGCGAGGACCTCGAGCCCGCGGTCGCCGAGGGCGCGACCCTGGTCCGCGTCGGCACCGCGCTGTTCGGCGCGCGCCCTTCCAAGGAAACGACATGAACGCTTCAGGCGGCATCGCCTTCATCGGCGGCGGCAACATGGCGCGCAGCCTCGTCGGCGGCCTCGTGGCGCGCGGCTGGCCGGCATCGGACATCCGCCTCGCCGAACCGGTCGAGGCGCTGCGCGAGGGACTCGCGCGCGAGTTCGGCGTGCCGATCTTCGTGGACAACGCGCAGGCCGTCGCCGATGCAGGCACCTGGGTGCTTGCGGTCAAGCCGCAGGTGATGCGGGCCGTATGCGAAGCGCTCGCACCGCTGGCGCGGGCGCAGCGGCCTTTGGTGGTGTCGATCGCCGCGGGCATCACCTCGGCGCAGCTCGCACGCTGGCTCGGCGGCGACGTCGCGGTGGTGCGCACGATGCCGAACACGCCGGCGCTGCTCGGCGCGGGCGTGACCGGGATGTACGCGAATGCCGGCGTCGATGCGGACGGCCGCACCCGCGCCGAAGCCCTGCTGTCCGCCGCCGGCCGCACGGTCTGGATCGACGACGAGGCGCGCATGGATGCGGTGACCGCGCTGTCGGGCAGCGGGCCGGCCTACGTGTTCCTGCTCGCCGAGTCGATGCAGGCCGCGGGCGAAGCCGAAGGCCTGCCCGCCGCCGCGGCGCGCACGCTGGCGTTGCAGACGATCCTCGGCGCCGCGCGCATGCTCATCGAAGGCGACGAACCCGCGGCCGAGCTGCGCCGCCGCGTCACCTCGCCGGGTGGCACCACCCAGGCGGCGATCGAGGCCTTCGAGGCGGGCGGTTTTCGCGACCTGGTCGCACGCGCCATCCATGCCGCCACCGACCGCGGCCGCCAGTTGTCGGCCGCCAACGACTAGGAGTCCGCCATCATGTCCCACGCACGTTTCCTGCTGGCCGCCTCCCTTGCGCTGTTCCTGGCCGGCTGCCACGCCGACGAGGCGCATGCGCCGCCGGTGACCGCCTCCGCGTCGTCGCAGACGCAGTCCGCCGAGGCCGAATCGACCATCGACGGCACCACCGTACACATCAGCGCGGTCCAGACGTCACAGTTGCCGGAATCGGTCGCGCGTGAATACGGCATCGAGCGCTCGCCGCGGGCGATCCTGCTGCTGGTGAACCTGCGCGACGCCGGCAGTGCGCCGGCGCCGGTGATCTCCGCCACCGTCACCGATCTGCAGCAACACACCACGCCCGTGGCGCTGCGCGAGGTGCACGTCGCGCAGGCCGGCGACGGCACCACCGATTACATCGGCACGGTCGACGCCACGCTGCCGGACACGCTGCGCTTCACGGTTCTCGCCAGGCGCGGCGGCGCGACGTCGACGGTGCAGGTCAGTCGCGACTTCTACCCGCAGTAACGGCCGGCGCCGCGCGGGCCATCGCTTCCCGCACGAACCGGACCTGCGCGCATCACTCCATGCGCTTCCACGTCAGGGTGCCGTTCGGGCCGCTCTTCACGAGGATGTGCGGCACGCCGGCCTTGCATGCGTCGGATACCGCGGAGAGGAGCTTCCTGCGCAAGGTAGGCGTGGTGCTGGGGTCGTCGATGGACAACACCCGCTCCACGTCCTGCGAACTGACATCGGGCTTGGCGCAGGACACCGTCACCGACTCGAGCGTACCGGCGCGCACCTCGACCGTGGGCAGGCTGGTCTGGGCAGAGGCCACACCGCAGAGCAGCAGCGCGGAAAAGGAAAGTGGCAATCGTGTAGGCATGGCGGATCTCCTGTTCACGGCGGGCGACGCCTTGCCGCCCGTGCCGAAGCGGCATTTCCCCCTGCATCCATGACAACGGCTTCGCCGCCGGATTACCGGTCGCGGCGGGCCTACCCGGTCGCGGCGGCCTTCACGGCGCCTTCCCGGCGTGCGTTGCCCACGCGCGGATGATCGTCGCGATCTCGCCCACACCGTCGGTCAACGCCGCCGGCCCCGGCTGCAGGATCACCGGCGACTTCACCTCATGCAGCGCGCCGTCGCGCACTGCCGGAACGGCATGCCAGCCGGGGCGCGCGGCGACTTTCTCCGGACGAAACTTCTTGCCGCACCACGAACCGAGGATGAGGTCGGGTGCGCGCCGCACGACTTCGCCAGGATCCTCGAGGATGCGTTGCTTCGCCAGCGGTTCGGCGGCACGCTCGGGAAAGACGTCGTCGCCGCCGGCGATGCGCACGAGTTCCGCGACCCAGCGGATGCCGGTGATCAGCGGCTCGTCCCACTCCTCGAAGTACACCTTCGGACGTCGCGGCAACTGCGCGGCATCGCGCGCGATCGCCTCTAGCCCCGCTTCCAGGTCACGCGCGTAGGCATCGGCCTTCGCCGCCTCGCCAACCAGCGCGCCGAGCCGGCGGATGTAGTCGAGGATGCCGGCGACGCTGCGGTGGTTGCTGATCCACACCTCGACGCCGTGGCGGATCAGCGCGCCCGCGATGTCGGCCTGGATATCGGAGAAGCCGACGACGAAGTCGGGTTCCAGCCGCAGGATCTCGTCGATCTTCGCGCTGGTGAAGGCGCTCACCTTGGGCTTCTCGCGACGCGCGCGCGGCGGCCGCACGGTGAAGCCGCTGATGCCGACGATGCGGTGCTCCTCGCCGAGCGCGTAGAGCACTTCGGTCGGCTCCTCGGTGAGGCAGACGATGCGCTGCGGGCCGCTCATGCGGGGCGCTTCGCTGCAGGAGCGACGCGGGTCGCGGCGAGGAGGCCTGCAGCGCGCGGGTCGCGACTTGCGTCGCTCCTACGGAAGGACCGGCGCATCACGGATAGAGCATCCGCCTGGACCATGCGCCCGCGCGATCGCGCTCGTAGGCCTGGCGTTCATGCCAGCGATATTCCGCCGCGTACCAGAACTCGATGCGCTCGGGTTTCACCCGCAACCCGCTCCAGCGCGGAGGGCGCGGTATGTCGCGGGCCTCGAACTCGCGCGCGACCTGTTCCAGCCGCCGATCGAACGCTTCGCGCGCATCCAGCGTCTCAGACTGCTTCGACGCCCACGCGCCGAGCTGGCTGCCGCGCGGCCGGCTGGCGAAGTAGGCGTCCGCTTCCGCATCGGACACGACCTCCACCGCGCCCTCGATGCGGAGCTGCACGCCCTGGCGCACGCGCGGCCAGTGGAACAGCAGCGCGGCGTGCGGGTTGGCCTGCAGCTCGCGGCCCTTGCGCCCGTCGAGGTGGGTGTAGAAGACGAAGCCGCGCGCGTCGTGCGCCTTCAGCAGCACCACCCGTGCCGACGGACGCGCGTCGAGCGTGGCGGTGGCGACCACCATCGCGGTGCGGTCGGGCTCGCCGGCCTCCAGCGCCTCGTCGAACAGCACGTCGAAGGTGGCAAGGGCTTCGCGGTACAGGGCGTCGTCATCCATTGCGTTATTGTGGCGCGATGCACACCGAGCCGCATCCCGACCCCGCCCATTCCGGCCGCAATCCGGGTTACGCGCCCGATTTCGTCGCCGAAGTCCTCGACGACGCGCTGTCGCACGACTGCCGCGTCTACGCGCTCGCCGGGCTGCAGGGCACCGGCAAGTCGACCCTGTCGGCGCAGATGACGGCGCTGGGCAAGCAGCGCGGCCTGCGCGTGACGGCGCTGTCGATCGACGACTTCTACCTCGGCCACGCCGAGCGCGAGGCGCTCGGCCGCCACGTGCACCCGCTGTGCGCGACGCGCGGGCCGCCCGGCACCCACGAGGTGGCGCTGGCCTGCGACGTGCTGGATGCGCTGCGCGAACGCCGCGAGATCGCCCTGCCGCGTTTCGACAAGATCGCCGACGACCGCCTGCCGCGCGCACGCTGGGCGGTCGCGCGCGACACCGACCTCACCATCCTCGAGGGCTGGTTCCTCAGGACTCCGCCGCAGCAACCCGTAGAACTCGCCGAGCCGATCAACGCGCTGGAGCGCGACGAGGATGCCGACGGCACCTGGCGCCGCTGGTGCAACCAGGCGCTCGCCGGCGAGTATCCGCCGCTGTGGGAGCGGCTGGACCGCATGCTCTTCCTGCAGGGCCCCGGCTTCGACATCGTGCCCGAATGGCGCTGGCAGCAGGAGCAGTCGCTGCAGGCGCAGCATCCGGAGCGCAAGGCGATGTCGCACGCGCAGGTGAGGCGCTTCGTGCAGTTCTTCGAACGCGTGAGCCGGCAGGCGCTGCGCACGCTGCCGGACCTCGCCGAGCGCACGATCCGCCTCGACGCGCGGCGGCATCCGCTGCCGCCGCGCTGAACGCGCGCGGCGCGGCGGTCACTCGACCACGAAGGTGACCCGCAGGTTCACCCGCCACTCCTGCACGTTGCCGGCGTCATCGGTCACCACCTTGAGCTCGTTGACCCACGCACCCTTGATGTTCTTCACCGACTCCGCGCATTTCTTCAACCCGGTCTTCACCGCGTCCTCCATGCTGGTGCGCGAGGCGGCGTTGAGCTCGATGATCTTGGCGACGGACATGGCCCGGCTCCCTGCAATGCGGCGGACGCCGCCGGGCAAGCCTCGGCACGCCGCCGTTAAGCCGGCGCGAGGGCACTGCTAGCATGCCGGGCATGAATCCCGCGCCCAACCTCGTGCTCGTGGGCCCGATGGGCGCCGGCAAGACCTCGATCGGCCGGCGCCTGGCGGAGCACTTCGCGCTCGCCTTCGTCGACGCCGACCGCGAGATCGAGGCGCAGGCCGGCGCCAGCATCGCCACCATCTTCGACTGCGAAGGCGAGGCCGGCTTCCGCACGCGCGAACGCGCCACGCTCGCGCGCCTGCTCGACGGCGACGCCCAGGTGCTCGCCACCGGCGGCGGCGCGGTGCTCGATCCCGGCACGCGCGCGTTGCTGCGCGCACGCGGCTTCGTGGTGCACCTGCAGGTCAGCGTCGACG
>JABFWF010000077.1 GCA_013362405.1 Lysobacter sp.
ACCTGCCGCGAGGGCGGCGGCCGGGCCCGGGTGGGTGGTCAGCAACTCACGGCGGGGGGCGGCTGGGCCGGCGGCGGCGATCAGCCACAGCAGCGCTTCGGTGTCCTCGTGCATCCACCCAGACTAGGCAGCGCGCGGCGGCCGCGCTGCCGGAGAAGCGTGGAAAGGCGGGTAGGACTTTCCCGGGAATTCCTACGGAAGCCGGAGCGGGGAGCCGGAAACGAAGACGGCGCCCGCAGGCGCCGTCGTTCGTGCCGGGCTCGCCGTCAGTACGGCGCGTCCGGATGCTTGAGTTCGTAGCCGACACGCACCGGTTTGATCGTGTCCATGACCAGGCCGTAGCTGACCTTGTCGAAGGTGCGGAACACCATCACGTGGCCGGCGAACTCGTCGGGCAGGCGCACCTGGTCGGCGTTGCCGACCGTGTCCTCGCTGCGGTCCGTGCCCACGGCGACCTTGTCGACGACCTTGCTGCCCACGCGCCAGACCGAGAACACCATGCCGTTGTCGACGCCATCGCGTGCGCCCACCGACAGCGCCACCACGTCACGGCTGCCGCCGCTGGTCATGTTGTCGGCCACCGCCATCACGCGCGCCTTGCCGTAGGCGAGCTGCTGCTTCGGCGCGTGCGGGAAGAACTGCAGGTCGTAGCTGTGGGCGTCGACCGGGATGACGCGGTCGCCCACCCGTACCTCGCGGCCTTCGGCGTCGAGCAGCAGGGTGCCGGCCTGGATGCCGCCGACTTCGCCGCGGGTGAGCGTGCCGGCCGACTGGCGCATCAGCTCGAAGCCGAGCAGCTCATGGCCGTTGTCGGGCGTCAGTGCGTCGGTCCAGAACTGCTGGAAGTCGACCGTGCGACGGCCACGGAAGTCGAGGTCGTTGGCGTGCAGCAGGTCGCAGCAGGCGCCGCTGCGGTCGATGCGCGTGTAACGCATCGTCGGCCGCACGACGAGGTAGCGCGTGCCCGGCTGCGCGCCGGCGAGGCCCTTGACGTAGGCGACCTGGCCCTCGGCGCCGCGCATGCGGTCGTCCTCGAGGCCGACCACGTAGGGCAGCTGGTCGAAGCTGTCGACCACGCGCAGGTCCTTCAGGAAGGGCTCGACTTCCGCCAGCGGCACCGCGTTGATCGGCGCCTCGGTACGCGGACCTTCCTTGACGGTGACGCGGTCGAGGTAGGCGAGCGAGAGCACGTCGCCCGGATAGATCAGGTGCGGGTTCTTGACCTGCGGGTTGGCCTGCCAGATCTCCGGCCACAGCCACGGCTTCCTGAGGAAGCGGCCAGCGATGTCCCAGAGGGTATCGCCGCGCTTGACCACGTAGGTGTCCGGATGGTCGCCGCGCATTTCCACGGCGGCCGCATAGGCCGTGACGGTCAGCAGCGCCACGGCAGCAACCGTGCGCAGCCCTTGAGAAAGGCGCTTAAGCTTGGCGGCCATCTACCCGCTCCCCTTAGAGATTTCCCCTTGCAGCCGGGCCACTATAGCCCACAAGCCGCGCGTCTTGGCAAGCCGGGAGCGGTACAATCGGGCCGTCTGCCCGGCCCTTCGCGCGTCCTCCGCTTGCGGATGTGACCGCTGCCCCCATTTCGACCGCCATGGCCCTGCTTCCGATCCTCGAGTTCCCCGACCCGCGCCTGCGCACCGTCGCCGCGCCGGTCGATCCCGCGTGGCTGGCGGAACCCGCCACCCAGCAGCTGATCGATGACATGTTCGAGACCATGTATGCCGCGCCGGGCATCGGCCTGGCCGCGAGCCAGGTCGACGTGCACCGCCGCTTCATGGTCATTGACGTGAGCGAGGAGCGCGAGCGGCCGCTGGTGTTCGTCAACCCGACGCTCAGCGCGCACGCCGGCGAGCAGGTCTACCAGGAAGGCTGCCTGTCGGTGCCCGGCATCTTCGCCGACGTCACCCGCGCGAACGAAATCACCGTGCAGGCGCTGGACCGCCACGGCCAGCCGTTCGAGCTGCGGGTCGACGGCCTGCTCGCAGTGTGCATCCAGCACGAGATGGACCACCTCGACGGAAAACTTTTTGTCGACTACCTCTCGCCGCTCAAGCGCGAGATGGTGCGCAAGAAGCTGGCCAAGCAGCGCCGCCAGCACGACGCGGCGTAACGTCGGCGCGTCCGCGCGCGCAACCTGTTTTCCGCGTGACCGGCGACCTCGGCGCGCCACCCGAGGAAACCCGTCCAGGGCCCTTCGCATCGTCTTCGCCGGCACGCCCGAATTCGCCGTGCCTTCGCTGCGCGCCGCCGCCCAGCGCGGCGAAGTGGTCGCGGTCTATACCCAGCCGGACCGTCCGGCCGGCCGCGGACGCGGGCTGACGCCGTCGCCGGTGAAGCTCGAGGCGGCCGCCCGCGGCATCCCGGTACTGCAGCCCGAGTCGCTCAAGGGCGAGCTCTCGCACGACGCCCTGCGCGCGCTGCGCCCCGATCTGATGGTCGTCGTCGCCTATGGCCTGTTGCTGCCGCAGCGCATCCTCGAGGTCCCGCGCTTCGGTTGCTGGAACGTGCACGCCTCACTGCTGCCGCGCTGGCGCGGCGCCGCGCCGATCCAGCGCGCGATCGAGGCCGGCGACGCCGAGACCGGCGTGTGCCTGATGCAGATGGAGAAGGGCCTGGACACCGGCCCGGTGCTGCTGCCGCAGCGCATGCCGATCGGCGCGGACGAAACCGCCGGCCAGCTGCACGACCGCCTCGCCGCGCTCGGTGCGCAGGTCCTGGCCGATGGCCTCGGCCTGTTGCGCGCGGGCATGCGCCCGGTGCCGCAGCCGCAGCCGGCGCAGGGCGTGACCTACGCGCACAAGCTCGACAAGGCGGAGGCGAGACTTGACTGGATGCAGCCTGCCGGGGTGCTTGCGCGCAAGGTGCGCGCGTTCGATCCCTGGCCGGTCGCGGAAGCCGAAATCGCCGGCGAACGCCTGCGCATCCACGGCGCGGTCGCGTTGGACGAAGCGCACACCGCGGCTCCGGGCACGCTGCTGCGCGCCGGCCGCGACGGCCTCGACATCGCCTGCGGCACCGGCGTGCTGCGCGTGCGCGTGCTGCAGCGCGAAGGCGGCAAGGCGATCACCGCCGCCGACTACGTCAACGCGCGCCGCGAGCTGATGCGCGCGTGAGCGATCCCGGCGACCAGCGGCCGAAGCGAACGACGCCGCGCACGACGCGTGAGGATCGCGGTGCCTCGAAAGCGGAAACCCCGTCGGCCGAGGCCTCGAAGCGGGGGCGCCCGAAGGCGCGCCAGGACTACCCACGCGACAAGCCTCGCAGCGCAAGGCAGGCCAAGCCCAAAGCTCCCAGGCACGCAACCGGCACGTCGCGTCCCGTGTCGCAAACGAAGCCCGCGTTGCCCGCCACGCCCGGCGTCGCCGTGCGCGTGCTCGCCGCGCGCACGCTCGATGCCGTCCTCGCCCACGGGCGTTCGCTGAAGGCCGAGCTCGGGCAGGCGCTGCCGCAATTCGCCGATCCGCGCGACCGCGCGCTGCTCGAGGCGATCGTCTTCACCGCCCTCCGCGACCGCGCGCGCTTCGATGCCGCCATCGCCGCGTGGATGGACAAGCCGCCCGCTCAGCGCGACGGCGAATTGCGCGCGCTGCTGCTCGCCGGCTTCGCGCAACTCGCGCTGCAGCTGCCGGCGCATGCCGCGCTCGACGCGACCGTGGAAGCGGCGCGCGCCCTGGGACGCACGCATCAAGCCGGCCTCGTCAACGCGCTGCTGCGCCGTGCGCTGCGCGAGCCGTTGCCGGCAGGCGATCCGGCCGACGCGTGGCCGACGTGGCTGCGCGAGCGTGTAAGCGCCGACTGGCCGGACGACGCACGGGCGATCTTCGAGGCCAGCGCCCAGCCTGCGCCGACCTGGCTGCGGGTGAACCGCCGTCGCGTCGCACTCGACACCTACGCCCACCGGCTGCACGAAGCAGGCATCAGCGCGACGAGCTGCGCATCGCTGCCCGACGGCCTGCGCATCGACGGTTCGCTGCCGGTCGCGGAGTTGCCGGGCTTCGCCGACGGGGACGTGTCGGTGCAGGATGGCAGCGCGCAGCTGGTCGCCGATGCGCTCGCATCGTCGCCCGGCGCGCGCGTGCTCGATGCCTGCGCGGCGCCCGGCGGAAAGGCCGCGCACCTGCTCGAGCGCGATCCGTCGTTGCATCTGCTCGCGCTGGACGCGGATGCGCGGCGCCTGCGTCGCGTCGGCGATACGTTCGCGCGCCTCGGCCTCGCAGCCGAATTGCGTTCCGCCGATGCGGATGACGTGGCCGGATGGTGGGACGGCCAACCCTTCGACGCGATCCTCCTCGATGCCCCCTGCAGCGCCACCGGCGTTGCGCGTCGCCAGCCGGACGTGCTGCTGCACCGTCGTCCGTCCGACATCGACGCGCTGGTACAACTGCAGGCGCGCCTGCTCGATGCGTTGTGGCCGACGCTCGCCCCGGGCGGCACGTTGCTCTACGCGACCTGCTCGCTGCTGCGCGCGGAGAACGACGCGCAGGTCGCCGCCTTCCTCGCGCGCACGCCGGACGCGGCGCTGGAACCGCTGGATGCGCGCTTCGGCCACGACACCGGCCACGGTCGGCAGCGGTTTCCCGGCGAGGACGGCATGGACGGCTTTTTCTACGCACGCCTGCTGAAGCGTGCCCTGTAGGAGCGGCTTGCAGTCGCGAGCTTTTGCTTGTCGACGCCGAAAATCGCAACGGCGTGCTCATCGCTCCCGTAGGACACACGGAGGGCAAAGGCTCGCGGCTATAAGCCCCTCCTACAGAGACCGTGGAGCGCTCATCGCCGCGACGCCCCGTTTCGTCTAAGGTTTGCCGTCCGCCTCCGCCGCCGTTCGCATGCGCTTTCCCGCCCGTCCCCGCGACACCTGGCTGTTCTGGCTGGTCGCCCTGCTGGTGCTCGCCGCAGGCCTGGGCCTGCGCGATCCGTGGCCGGCCGACGAGCCGCGCTTCGCGCTGGTCGCCAAGCAGATGGTCGAAAGCGGCAACTGGCTGTTCCCACACCGCGGCACCGAGCTCTACTCCGACAAGCCGCCGATGCTGATGTGGCTGCAGGCGCTGGGGTTCGAAGCCTTCCGCAACTGGCGCATCGCCTTCCTGCTGCCCTCGCTGCTCGCCGCGCTCGGCACGCTGTGGTGCGTGGTCGACCTCGGCCGCCGGCTGTGGACGCGCCGCGTCGGTCTCTACGCGGGCTGGCTGCTGCTATTCGCGCTGCAGTTCACCTACCAGGCGAAGAAGGCGCAGATCGATCCGCTGGTGACGTTCTGGATCACGCTCGCGAACTACGGGCTGCTGCGCTTCCTGCTGGTGTCGCGCGACGAGCCGCGGCCTGACTGGCGTCTGTGGGCGCTCGGCTGGTTCGCCGCAGGGCTGGGCACGATCACCAAGGGCGTCGGCGTGCTCGCGCTGGCGATGCTGTTCCCGGCGATGCTCGCGCTGCTGCGCGGCTGGCGTGGCGTGCGCCTGCCGCGCGATCCGCGCCTGCTGCTCGGTCCGCTCGCGTTCGTGGTCGCCGCGGCGGTGTGGCTCGGGCCGATGCTCGGCGTCGCGCTCGCGCAGCACGATCCGGCCTATGCCGCCTACGTGCGCGACATCCTGTTTCACCAGACGGCCGGCCGCTACGCGAACTCGTGGGATCACCCGCAACCGGCGTGGTACCAGCTCGGCGTGATGGCGAGCATGTGGATTCCGCCACTGCTGGCGCTGCCGTGGGCGATTCCGGCGTGGACGCGGCGCCTGCGCCGGGGCGATCCGCGCGTCCTGCTGCCGCTCGCGTGGTGGCTGCTGGTCGTCGTGTTCTTCTCGATCCCGCACGGCAAGCGCGACGTCTACATCATGCCGGCGCTGCCGATGGCCTGCCTGCTGCTCGCGCCGCTGCTGCCCGGGCTGCTGCGCAGGCGCGGCGCGCAATGGCTGGCGTTCGCGTTCGGCATCGGCCTCGCGCTGGTCGCGCTCGGCGGCGCGGTCGCGATGCTGACCGGCAAGGCCGGGTTCGCGCGCCAGCTGGTCGCCGAGCGCGGGCTCGATGCGGCCCAGGCGCGCGCGGGCGGCTGGCTGCTGCTCGCGATCGCGACGTGGGGCATCGGCTGCGTGCTGTGGTTCGGACGCAGGCGCGCCGCACTCGCGCTGGCGTGGATGCTCGCCGGCCTGTGGGTGCTGTACGGCGTGGTCGCCTATCCGCTGCTCAACGACTCGAGTTCCGCGCGCGGGCTGATGGAACAGGCCGGCGCGCGCATCGGGCCACGAGCCGAACTCGGCCTCGTCGCATGGAAGGAGCAGAACCTGCTGATGGCCGACCGCCCGGCGGCGACCTTCGGCTTCGTCACGCCGTGGCGCGAGCAGTTCGCGCGCGGCATCGCCTGGCAGGCGCAGGCGCCGCAGCGGCGCTGGCTGATGGTGCAGGACGTCGCGCTGCCGGACTGCGTCGACCGCGCGCGCGCCGAACCGGTCGGCCTCGCCAACCGCCGCGCGTGGTGGCTGCTGCCGGCCGCGGCGAC
>JABFWF010000205.1 GCA_013362405.1 Lysobacter sp.
GCCGCGCGCTCGCCCGGCGCGGCTTCGGGGTCGCCCTGGAGGGCGTATTCGTTTTCGTCGATGTCGAGGTCGGCGACCTCGGCGTCGAGGGTTTCGTTTTCGATGTCGCTCGCCTCGATGGCGTCGGCTTCGACCGCTATGTCGCGGGCGTGATCTTCGTCTTCGCCTGATTCGATGCCGGCGTCGGAAGCCGCTGCGGCCTCGTCGCTGTCGCGATCGCCATCCCGGCTCGCGGCATCGGCATCGTCGGCCTGCGGCGCGGCGTCTTCGGCCTGTGCGTCCGACTCGTTCGCCGGGGCCGCATCGTCACCGGCTTCCGCATTGGACGCCTGCGTATCGTCCGCGATGCCCGCCGCGATCGGAGCCGGCGCGCCGTCGAACTGCAGTTGCGGTTCGAGCTCGCCGATGTCCTTCAACTCCGACAGCGGCGGCAGTTCATCCAGGCGCTTGAGGCCGAAGTAGTCCAGGAAGACTTTCGTCGTGCCGAACAGGGCCGGCTTGCCCGGCACGTCGCGATGGCCGACGACGCGGATCCACTCGCGCTCTTCCAGCGCCTTGATGATGTTGCTGTTGACGGCCACGCCGCGCACCTGCTCGATCTCGCCGCGCGTGATCGGCTGGCGGTAGGCGATGAGCGCCAGCGTTTCCAGCGTGGCGCGCGTGTAGCGCGTCTGGCGTTCGGTCCACAGGCGCGCGACCCACGGGTGCACGTCGGCCTTCACCTGGAAGCGGAAGCCGGAGGACACCTCGACCAGTTCCACGCCGCGGTCTTCGCAGCCCGCGCGCAGGGTTTCCAGCGCCGTCTCGACGCTGTCCGGCGGGGCCGGCTGGTCTTCGGGGAACAGCGCGTGCAGCTGCGCCAGCGTCAGCGGCTGGTTCGCGGCCAGCAGTGCGGCCTCGACGATGCGGTTGATCAGTTGTTGGTCCATGAAGGGGTCTTTGCCCTGCGTCTGCTTTTGCTCGTCATTCCCGCACGGGCGGAAATCCAAGGACGTTGCCTGTGGGTGTTGCCTGTGTGCCGCGGGCCTTGTGGCCGGGTCCGGCGCAAACGCTGGACTCAGCCATCGTTGGCCGCCGGCTCGTCGAACTCGCTGCTCAGTTCGATCTCATCCCCGTCCTTGAGCAGCGCGAGCGATTTCACGTAAATCGGTGCGAACGGCGCTTCCTGCACGATCTCCACCAGTTGTTCCTTCGCCAGCGTCAACATGCCCAGGAAGGTCACCACGATGCCCAACTTGCCTTCCTCTGCAGTGAACAACGTCTCGAAGCGGTAGAAGCTGCCGTCCTTCAGCCGTTCCAGCAGTTCGCCCATGCGCTGGCGGACGCTGAGGGCATCGCGCTTGATGGCGTGCTGGGTGAACAGCTCGGCGCGCTTGAGCACGTCGTGCAGGGCCAGCAGCATTTCCTTCAGCTCCACCGGCGGCGGCAGTCGCACCGACGCGCGGTCCGGGACGAAGGCCTGCACCGGCGCGGTATCGCGGTCCTGGCGGGGCAGGGTGTCGATGTCCTCGGCGGCCTTCTTGAAGCGCTCGTATTCCTGCAGTCGGCGGACCAGTTCGGCGCGGGGGTCTTCTTCCTCGCCGACCTCGTTGGGCGCGCGCGGCAGCAGCATGCGCGACTTGATCTCGGCCAGCATCGCGGCCATGACCAGGTAGTCGGCGGCCAGCTCGAAGCGCATCTCGTGCATGGCCTGGATGTAATCGACGTACTGGCGGGTGATGTCCGCCACCGGGATGTCGAGGATGTCCAGGTTCTGCCGGCGGATCAGGTACAGCAGCAGGTCGAGCGGGCCTTCGAACGCCTCGAGGATGACCTCCAGCGCGTCCGGCGGGATGTACAGGTCCTGCGGGATCTGCAGCACGGGCTGGCCATGCACCACCGCCAGCGGCATTTCCTGCTGCTGCGGCGCGGTGGAGGCCGGGGCGGCCACGGGTTGCGGATCGCCCGCGTCGGCTGCGCGTTCTTCGGTCATTCGGGGGCGGCCCCTCCGGGCCGTCGGCACTGCTATTGCTCAGGCATGGCGGTCATGCGACCACCGTGGATGCAACGGACTTGCTGCGGTGGACGTTTCCGGGAGCACCCGGTACGGACACCTTCTCAGGAACTTCCCTTCAGGAAACCTTCCCTTGCTCGGAACGCTGGGGCCCGCCCCGGACGACCAACGCCGGTGCGTCACGCGGGGACGTGGCGGGGCGGAGAAGTCTGGGCGCGAGACCGTCGGGGGCAGCGACGCACTGGGTGCGTGCGAGGCGACGGTGTGGGGAGCCGGTCGCGTCGGGCCGCTGCAGCCGGCCTTGTGAAGGCAAGGGTACGGCCTCGTCCGGGCCGTGTCCAGCCGCGGGGCGACTACAATTCAGCTGGGTTCCCATCAGTACGGAAGGATGCAGGCAAGCATGTGGTACGTGATCGAAGGTTATGACGGCAAGGACGTGCTGGCGCAGCGCCTGGCGGCGCGCCCCGACCATCTGGCGCGGTTGACCGCGCTGCGCGATGCCGGAAGGCTGCTGCTCGCCGGCCCGTGCCCGGCGATCGACTCCGAAGACCCGGGTCCGGCCGGTTTCAGCGGCAGCGTGGTGATCGCCGAGTTCGACTCGCTCGAAAGCGCCCGCGCCTGGGCCGACGCCGATCCCTACGTCGCCGCCGGCGTCTACCAGCGCGTGGAGGTCCGGCCGTTCCGCAAGGTGCTGCCGTGAGCCTGCCGCGCGATGAGCGTGTCGGCGCGATCCGCGCCGCGCTGGAAGCCGCGCTGTCGCCGGTTTCGCTTGAGATCGAGGACGAAAGCCACCGCCACGCGGGCCATGCCGGCGCGGCGGATGGGCGAGGGCACTTCCGCGTCGATGTGGTCAGCGAGGCCTTCGCCGGGCTGGGGCCGATCGCCCGTCATCGCGCCATCTACGCCGCGCTGGGCGAGTTGATGACGACCGACATCCACGCGCTCTCCATCCGGGCCCGTACGCCGGCCGAAGCGGCATGAGGCGGCGGCCTTGTGCCGCGCTGCAACATCCCGGCGTACGTTTGGATGCACGAACGCCGAAGAAGGCAGCCTTTGTCTCAGCGACGTAACATCAGCTTTACACTTGAAATTGGAAACGTTTACAGTCCGCGCGCATCGTCTACACAGGCCATGACCGCGTGCCGAGCGTAACCATCAAAGACGTCGCCCGCGTCGCGCAGGTTTCCGTAGCCACCGTGTCGCGCGCGCTCAATGGCCACGGCAACGTGGCCGAAGACGTCCGTAACCGCGTCTTCGCTGCCGCACAGGAGCTGCGCTACACCCCGCACGCCGCCGCGCGCAGCCTCAGCAGCCGCCGCACGCAGACGCTCGGCGTCGTATTGCCGGACCTGCACGGCGAATTTTTCTCTGAGCTGATGCGCGGCATCGACCAGGTCGCCCGCGCCAAGCGGCTGCACCTGCTGGTGTCGAGCTACCACGGCAATCCGGACGAGCAGGGCGCTGCCCTGCGTGCAATGCGCGGCCGCGTCGACGGCCTGCTGGTGCTGTCGCCGTTCGCCGAAATCCCGACGCTGCTGGGCGAGCACCTCGACCCGACGCTTCCCACCGTGCTGATCAACAGCCAGTCCGGCTTGGACGGCACGGCCGTGCTGCGCGTGGACAACCACGGCGGCGCGGTGGCGATGGTCGAACACCTCGTCGCCAGCGGTCATCGCAACATCGCCTTCATCGCCGGCCCTGTCGACAACTTCGACGCGCACGAGCGCCTGCGCGGCTATCGCGAAGCGCTCGCACGCCTGCTGCCGGGGGCGTCCGAATGGGTGCTGCAGGGCGACTTCGACGAAGCCTCCGGCCACCGTGCCGGGCACGAGCTGCTCGCCGCCCCGCAACGCCCCGATGCCGTCTTCGCCGCCAACGACATGATGGCGCTGGGCTGTCTGTTCGCCTTCGCCCAGGCCGGCGTGCGGGTGCCCGGCGACATTGCTCTGGCGGGGTTCGACGACATCCCGCTCGCACGGTACGTCCACCCGGCGCTCACGACCATTCGCGTCAACATCGCCGAACTCGGCGCGCGCGCGGCGCGATTGCTCATCGCGCAGGTTGCCGGAGAAGTGGCCGCCGAGCCGTCTTCGTCCAGCGACGTGCTGGCGACACAGTTGATCGTGCGCGAGTCGAGCGGATCCACCCCTTCTGCGTAAACGCCTTGCCCCAGGCGTCACGGTTCCTTGTGAGTGTTCGCTGTAAACGATTCCACGTGGTTCGACATGCTTTTGGAGAGAGGAAGCATATGAATTCGAGGTTCCCCCGCTCGATCCCGCGACATCCGTCCCGCCGGCTCCTTGCCTGCGCCCTTGCCAGCTGCCTGGCTGTCGCCGCCCCCGCGGTGATGGCGCAAAGCACGTCGGCGACCATCCGCGGCCAGATCACGGTCGACTCGGCCCCTGCGACGCAAGCCCAGATCACCGCGACCAACACCGCCACCGGCCTGACCCGCAAGGTCGAGGCCGCGAACGGCACCTACAACCTTGGCGGCCTGCCACCGGGCACGTACCGCATCGACGCGGTCGCGAACGGCCAGACGACCACCAAGACCGTGACGTTGATGGTCGGCCAGACCGCGACGATCAACCTTGCCGCGGGCGGTCTGCCCGAAACCGCGCCGACGGGCGACGCGACGACGGTGGATACCGTCACCGTGACGAGCGAACTGGTGGCGGAGACCAAGACGTCGGAGATCGCCACCTACATCAGTAACAAGCAGATCGAATCGCTGCCGCAAGGCACGCGCAATTTCCTTGCCTTCGCCGACCTGGCGCCGGGCGTGGCGTTCGAAACCGGCAACGAAGGCTCCACGCGCATCAAGTCAGGCGCGCAGAACGCCAACGGCATCAACGTCTACATCGACGGCGTCGGCCAGAAGGATTACGTGCTGCGCGGCGGCATCAGCGGCCAGGATTCCAGCCGCGGCAATCCGTTCCCGCAGTCGGCGATCGGCGAGTACAAGGTCATCACGCAGAACTACAAGGCCGAGTACGACCAGCTCAGCAGCGCCGCCATCGTCGCGACGACGCGTTCGGGCACCAATGATTTCGAAGGCAGCTTCTTCTGGGATTACACCTCCACCGACTGGCGCACGCCGACGGTGTTCGAAGAGCGCGCCGACGACAAGGTGCAGACCAAGGAAGAGCAGTACGGCGCGACGTTCGGCGGCCCGATCCTGCGCGACGCCGCGCACTTCTTCCTGTCGTACGAGGCGAAGGAATACGAATCGCCGCGCACGCTCACGCCGGGTCGCGGCTACAGCATCGACCAGCTTCCGGGGTTCCTGCAGGAAGAGGCGGGCAGCGGGCTGTTCGCAGCGCCGTTCAAGGAGAACCTCTACTTCGGCAAGGTCGACTGGCTGATCGGCGAGAACCACTACTTCGAGCTGACCGGCAAGTATCGCGACGAGGAAGAGTTGACCAACACCGGCGGGCAGAACCTGCCCAGCTACGCGACCAACAAGCTCAACGAGGAAACGCGCGCGGACCTGCGCTACCAGTACACCAACGGTCCGTGGCTCAACGACTTCCACCTCACCTATGAGGATTCGACGTTCAACCCGAGTCCTTACACCAGCGGCAACGCGTACATCCTCAGCAACCGCAGCGACAACGGCAATGCCGACTTCAACAACGTCATCGTGCGCAGCGGCGGCGGTTCGGACTTCCAGGACAAGGGCCAGAAGGGCTGGGGCATCCAGAACGACCTGACCTTCACCGGCCTGCAGGGGCACACGCTGAAGATGGGCGTGAAGTTCAAGGACGTCGACGTCGATGCGACCGAGCGCCAGCCGTACTACCCGCAGTTCACGTACGACATCGGCACCAGCCTGGTCCAGCCCATCCACGTCAAGTTCGGCACCGCGCTGCCGGGCGTGGGCGACGGTTCGGCATCGTCGGCGAACAAGCAGTACGGCATCTACTTCCAGGACGACTGGGAGGTCAACGATAAGCTGATCCTCAACCTCGGCCTTCGCTACGACTACGAGAAGAGCCCGACGTACCTGGATTACGTCACGCCGGCCGACGTCGCCGCCGCATTGCGCAATTCCACCGCGATCAACAACCCCAATTCCGGCATCAACGTCGAGCGTTACATCAGCAGCGGAAACAACCGCAAGTCGTTCAAGGATGGCTGGCAGCCGCGCCTGGGTTTCTCGTACGACCTGTTCGCCAACCAGGAACACGTGATCTACGGCGGCGCCGGCCGCGCGTACGACCGCAACCTGTTCGACTGGCTGCAGCTGGAAATCACCAAGTCCACGTTCCCGACCACCGACATCGATTTCCGTCTCGCCGACGGTTCGTGCCCGCGTCCTTTGCCCGCGCCAGGCACGCCGTGCATCGACTGGAACGCCTCGTATTTCGATCCGGCCGTGCTGTCCTCGCTCGCGTCGCAGACGGGCCTGGGGCGCGAAGTCTTCATGCTGGATAACAACCTCAAGACACCGTACTCCGACCAGTTCAGCCTCGGCATGCGCAACCAGGT
>JABFWF010000204.1 GCA_013362405.1 Lysobacter sp.
GCCTCGGTGCGCGAACCAATCGAAGGCCTCGGCGTCTCCAACACCATCCGTGGCGCGGTCGCCAGCTGGGCGAAGACGCTCTCGCGCGAGATGGCGCCGTTTGGCATCACCGTCAACAACGTGCTGCCGGGATTCACCGAAACCGGACGCATCGAACAGCTGGTGCGCAGCCGCGCCAGGGTGACGGGCAAGCCCGAAGGCGAGATCGAGGCGGACATGCGCGCGGTGGTCCCGGCCGGCCGCTTCGCGCGACCGGACGAAGTGGGCGGCGTGATCGCCTTCCTGTGCACGCCCGCGGCGGACTACGTCAACGGCGTCAACCTGCCGGTCGACGGCGGCCGCATGCACACGCTGTAAGCACGCAAGCGAGACGCCGGAGGCCCGATGACCACGAACGTCAAGATGTTCCGCCGCGATGCCGACCGCGTGCCGTACGCCGCGCAGCTGGTGGTCCTGCGCGGCGTACAGGCGTGGTTCGCCGACCTGTACGACCTGTCCACCGGCGGCTGCGCGATCTTCCGCCCGGAGGACTGGGCCGTCGGCCACGACGAATGCGTGCAGCTGTATTTCCATCGCGGCCGCGGGGCCGCCACCTGCGTGCCGGCGCGGATCGCGCGCATCACGCCGAGCCTGGTCGGCATCGAATACCACGACCCGCAGCCGGTGCCGCCCTGCGCGTGAGGCTTCGGCCATGCACGCCACCGGGTTAAGCTTGGCGGATGCGATGGACGCACTGGATCGACGGTGAAGCCCGTGCAGCGGCGAATGGCCGCTGGCAGCCCGTCTTCGATCCCGCTACCGGCCAGGCCTGGGGCGAAGTCGCCGCGGGCGATGCGCGCGACGTCGACGCCGCCGTGGACGCCGCTCGATGCGCCTTCCCCGCCTGGTCGACGTTGCCCAACAGCGAGCGCGCGTACTGGCTCGACGTGCTGGCCGATGCGCTGCAGGCGCGGCTGGAGCCGTTCGCCGAGGCCGAGTCGCGCGACGGCGGCAAACCCGTGCGCCTGGCGCGCGAGGTGGAAATCCCGCGCGCGGTCTCCAACCTGCGCTTCTTCGCGCATGCGGCGACGCAGTTCGCCAGCGAATCGCACCACGGCCAGGCCGGCCTCAACTACACCCTGCGCCAGCCACTCGGCGTGGTCGGCACCATTTCGCCGTGGAACCTGCCGCTGTATCTGTTCACCTGGAAGATCGCGCCCGCGCTCGCGGCCGGCAACACGGTGGTCGCCAAGCCATCGGAAGTGACGCCGGCGACGGCCACGATGCTCGGCGCGCTGGCCGCCGAGATCGGTTTTCCGAAAGGCGTGCTCAACATCGTGCACGGGCTCGGGCCGGACGTCGGCGAGCCGCTGGTCGTGCATCCGCGCGTCAAGGCGATTTCCTTCACCGGCAGCACCGCGGTCGGCCGCCGCATCGCCGGCCTTGCAGGGCCCCTGCTGAAGAAGGTCTCGCTGGAACTCGGCGGCAAGAATCCGACACTGGTGTTCGCCGACAGCGACTGGCGCGCATCGCTCGATGCCATCGTGCGTTCCGCCTTCCAGAACTCGGGCCAGATCTGCCTGTGCGGCTCGCGCATCCTGGTCGAACGATCCATCCACGATGAATTCCGCGACGCGCTGCTCGCGCGCGTGCAGGCGCTGCGCATCGGCGACCCGTCCGATCCGGCCACCGACGTCGGCCCGCTGGTGTCGCAGGCGCATTTCGACAAGGTCGTCGCCGCGCTCGAACGCGCGCGGGCCGAAGGCGGCCGCGTGCTCTGCGGCGGCAGCGCGATCGACCGACCCGGCTGGTACGTCGCGCCGACGCTCATCGACGGTCTCGGCCCGGAATGCGCGAGCAACCGCGAGGAAATCTTCGGCCCTGTCGCCACGCTGCAGGCGTTCGACGACGAGGCGGAAGCGCTCGCGCTCGCCAACGCCTGCGACTACGGACTTGCCGCTTCCGTGTGGACGCGCGACCTCGACCGCGCGCATCGGCTCGCCGCCACGCTGCAGGCGGGCATCGTCTGGATCAACTGCTGGCTGTTGCGCGACCTGCGCACGCCCTTCGGCGGCATGGGCCAGTCGGGCCTGGGCCGCGAGGGTGGCTTCGAGGCCATGCGCTTCTTCACCGAGGCGCGCAACGTCGGCATCGCCATCAAGGAACATCGACCACAATGAGCGATCTGAGCGAACTGCTGCGCAACAACCGCGACTGGGCCGAACAGGTCACCCGCGACGACCCGACCTTCTTCGAGCGCCTCTCGCAGCAGCAGGCGCCGAAGTTCCTGTGGATCGGCTGCTCCGACTCGCGCGTGCCCGCCAACCAGATCATGGGCCTGGCGCCGGGCGAGGTCTTCGTCCACCGCAACATCGCCAACGTGATGGTGCACACCGACCTCAACTGCCTGTCGGTGATCCAGTTCGCGGTCGACGTGCTCAAGGTCGAGCACATCCTCGTCGTCGGCCATTACGGCTGTGGCGGCGTGCACGCCGCGCTGACCGGCACGCGCGTGGGCCTGGCCGACAACTGGATCCGCCACGTTGGCGACGTCGCGCTCAAGCACGCCGCGCTGCTCGAGGACATCGACGGTGAGGCGCGCCAGCACGACCGCCTGTGCGAACTCAACGCGATCGAGCAGGCTGCGAACGTCTGCCTCACCACCATCGTGCAGGATGCCTGGGCACGCGGGCAGTCGCTCGCCGTGCATGGCTGGGTCTACAGCCTGCTCGACGGCCGGGTGCGCGAGCTGGGAATGGACGTCGATTCGCACGACGCGCTGCCGGGCGCCTGCGAGAAGGCGCTGTCGCGGCTGCGCGCCGGCGCTGGCGCCGGCCAGGGGCGCGGAGCATGACGGGAATGGGTATCGCGCAGCCCACCGGCATCGATGCAGGCGGCGCCCCGCGGCCGGTCGGGCATTACCCGCACGCGCGCCGCGTGGGCAACCTGCTGTTCCTGTCGGGCATCGGTCCGCGCGATCCGGAGACGAACGCGATTCCGGGCAACGAGCTCTACGCCGACGGCCGCGTGCGCCGCTACGACATCGTCGCGCAGGCCCACGCGGTGTTCGCCAACGTCCGCACGGTGCTGGAAGCCAGCGGCGCGCGCTGGGAAGACCTGGTCGACGTCACCGTCTACCTCACCGACATGCTGCGCGACTTCCGTCTGTACAACCAGGTGTGGGCGGAATATTTCCCCGACCCCGCGACCGCGCCCTGCCGCACCACCGTCGGCATCACCGCGCTGCCGACGCCGATCGCGATCGAACTCAAGTGCACCGCCGTCGTCGCCGACGACCGGTGAAGCAAGCGCCGCCCTGCGGCGGGAGGACGCCCCATGCTGCCCGACCCGATCAACCTGCAGGCCTGGATCGACGAACACCGCCACCTGCTCAAGCCGCCGGTCGGCAACAAGTGCATCTACGACGGCGACTACATCGTGATGATCGTCGGTGGCCCGAACACCCGCACCGACTACCACTTCGAGGACGGGCCGGAACTGTTCCACCAGCTCGAGGGCGAGATGGTGCTGCGCATCCAGGAGGACGACGGCTCCGGACAACTTGCCCCGCGCGAGATCCCGATCCGGGCCGGCGAGCTGTTCTACCTGCCGCCGCGCGTGCCGCATTCGCCGCAGCGCATGCCGGGTTCGGTCGGCCTGGTCGTCGAACGCAAGCGCCTGGCGCACGAGGACGACGCGCTGATGTGGTTCTGCGTCAACTGCAACCACAAGCTGTACGAGGAATCCTTCCACCTGGTCGACATCGAGCAGGACTTCTTCCGCGTGTTCGAGCGCTTCTATCGCGACGACGCCCTGCGCACCTGCACGCGGTGCGGCACGATCAACCCGCGGCCGACCCGCTACGAGCTCGCGGCCGGTTCGGAAGCGGATATCACCTGACATGCCGCCGCGCCTGCGCCATCGCTGGACCGCGCTGGCAGGCGCGACACTCGCCGCGCTGCTGCTGGCGTCACCGCGCGGCAGCGGCGAGGAGCAGCCCCAGGCGCGGGTCGTCGTCGTGCAGGCGGGCCACCTGCTGGCCGACCCGGGGGAGCCGGCGCTCGGGCCGCACACGATCGTCGTTCGCGGCGACCGGATCGCGTCGATCGAGCCCGGCCTGCTGCCCGCCTCGCAATTCGGTGCCGATGCGCGCCTCGTCGACCTCTCGCGGCAATACGTGCTGCCGGGGCTGATCGACCTGCACATGCACCTCGCGATCGCGATGGACGCAGACGTCGCCACGGTCGCCTCGCCCGCGCGCCTCGCGCTGATGACGGCCGGTTTCGCCAGGCGCCTGCTCGACGCAGGTGTCACCACCGTGCGCGACGTGGGCGACAACAGCGGCGTGACCTTCGCCGTGCGCGACGCGATCGCCGACGGGCAACTGCCCGGCCCGCGCCTGTATGCGGCCGGCCGGATCGTGTCGCGCAGCGGCGGGCACGGGTCGAAGCTGGCGCAACCCGGCGAGATCCCCTACGAACCGGCGCGCTGCGACGGCGTCGAATCGTGCCGTCGGGCGGTCCGCGAGAACGTCGAGGCCGGTTCGGACTGGATCAAGCTGACGGTCTCCGGCTCCGGCCGCGAGGTCGCCGGCAACGCCGCCGCGCCACCCGACATGTTTGCCGACGAGGTGCGCGCGGCGGTCGACGCGGCCACCCAGGCTGGCCGCTCGGTCGCTGCGCACGCGCACGGCACGGCATCGATCAACCTCGCGCTCGCCGCGGGCGTTCGCACGATCGAACACGGCACGTATTTCGATGCCGAGTCCGTGCGGCTGTTCCGCCAGCACCATGCATTCATCGTGCCGACGGCCTTCGTCGCGGATTACGTCGGCTCGCGGCTCGACCGCTTCGCCGGCGGCGCCGACGGCAAGGCGCGCGACCAGCTGCAGCGCTGGGTCGCCGATGCCAAGTCCACGCCGCTGCGCGCCTGGCGCGCGGGTGTGCCGCTCGCGCTCGGCACCGACGCGGGTCCGAGCTTCGGCCCGGATGCCACCGCGCGCGAACTGCAGCTCTATGTCGATGCCGGCGTCCCCGCCGCCGAGGCGATCCGCGCGGCGACCCGCACCAATGCCGAAGCGCTCGGCATGGCCGAGCGCCTCGGCCGGCTTCACCCCGGCTATCTCGCCGATATCATTGCGGTGGACGCGGACCCGGTCGCCGACATCAAGGCGCTGCGCGCCGTCGCCTTCGTGATGAAGGGCGGCCACGTCGTCCGCGCCCCGCATGCAGAGGAATGACCCGGCGGCCATGCTCAAGATCGACGTCCATGCCCATCACCTGCCGCGCGACTGGCCGGACCTCGCCGCGAAGTACGGCGACATCCGCTTCCCGGTCATCCACCACGGCGAGGACGGGCGCCACCGCATCTACAAGGACGGGAAGTTCTTCCGCGAGATCTGGCCGAAAACCTGGGACCCACGCATCCGCATCGAGGAATACGCGCGCTTCGGCGTGCAGGTGCAGGTGATCAGCACGGTGCCGGTGATGTTCAGCTACTGGGCGAAGCCGCACCAGGCGCTGGCGCTGCACCAGGCGCTCAACGACCACATGGCGGAAGCCTGCGCGGAGTTCCCGCGCCATTACGCCGGCATCGGCACGGTGCCGCTGCAGTCGCCCTCGCTCGCCGTGCGCGAACTCGAACGCTGCATGGACCAGCTCGACCTGCAGGGCGTGCAGATCGGCAGCCACATCAACGACTGGAACCTCGACGCGCCGGAGCTGTTCGAATTCTTCGAGGCGGCGAGCGAACTCGGCGCGGCGGTCCTCGTGCACCCCTGGGACATGATGGGCGCGGAGTCGATGCCCCGGTACTGGTTGCCGTGGCTGGTCGGCATGCCCGCCGAGCAGTCGCGCGCCGCCTGCTGCCTGGTGTTCGGCGGCGTGCTCGAACGCCTGCCGAACCTGCGCATCTGCCTGGCGCATGGCGGCGGCAGCTTCCCGTACACCATCGGCCGCATCGAGCACGGCTTCAACATGCGCCCGGACCTCGTCGCCACCGACAACTTCCGCAATCCGCGCGAATACCTGAAGCGGCTCTACTTCGATTCCTGGGTGGCCGATCCGCGCGCGCTGCGCTACCTGATCGACACCTCCGGCGTGGAGCAGGTGATGCTCGGCACCGACTACCCCTTCCCGCTCGGTGAGCAGGAGCCCGGCGCCGGCATCGCGGCGCTCGACCTCCCCGAAGCCGAGCAGGCCCAGCTCTACCACGGCACGGCGCTGGAATGGCTGGGGCTTCCCGCCTCCCGGTTCGCGTGACCTCGCCGCTCGTCCTTCGACAGGCTCGGGACGGACGGATCTCCGCAACGGCGCCCACCGTTCGTGGCGAGCCTGCCGACCCATGAACGGATTCGTCGTGTCTTCCGCAGAAATTTTTTCCGAGCAATACGCCCTCGCCCAAGACGCCACCGACCCGCTGCGTGCGTTCCGCGACGAGTTC
>JABFWF010000172.1 GCA_013362405.1 Lysobacter sp.
GCACCGCGCTCACCGCGCAGCTGCCGCTGTACGCGGAGGTCAACCTCGGCGGTGGCAGCACTCTGTTCCTGCTCGCGCTCGGCGTGTTCTCGGTGGGCACCGGCATCGGGTCATTGCTGTGCGAGAAGCTGTCCGGACGCACGGTCGAGATCGGGCTGGTGCCCCTGGGTGCGTTCGGGATCAGCGCGTGCGCGCTCGACCTGTACTTCGCGCGGCCGGGCGCAGCGCCGGTGCCGGGGTTGTCGCTGGCCGCCTTCCTGCACGCACCGGGCAGCCTGCGCATCCTCGCCGACCTGGCCGGCATCGGCCTGTTCGGCGGCTTCTTCCTGGTGCCGCTGTTCGCGCTGGTGCAGGCGCGCACACCGAAAGCCGAACTGTCGCGCGTCATTGCCGGCAACAACATCCTCAACGCACTGTTCATCGTCGCGGCGGCGCTGTCCGGCGTGGCCGCGCAGCAGCTGCTGCACTGGACGATCCCGCAATTCCTGCTCGCCCTGGCGATCGCGAATGCGGGCGTCGCGATCTACATCTTCACGCTGGTGCCCGAGTTCCTGATGCGCTTCCTCAGCTGGCTGCTGGTGCGCTCGCTGTACCGGCTACGCGTGCACGGCGTGGAGGCGCGCATTCCCGACGAGGGTCCGGCCCTGATCGTGTGCAACCACGTCAGCTACATGGACGCGCTGATCCTCAGCGCAAGCATCCCGCGCCCGGTGCGCTTCGTCATGTACTACCGGATCTTCGACATCAAGTTTTTTGGAATCAGGGTGCTGCGCTGGATCTTCCGCACGGCCAAGGCCATTCCGATCGCCGGCGCACGCGAGGATCCGGCGCTGATGCAGCGCGCATTCGACGCGATCGATGCGGCACTGGCGGAAGGCGGACTGGTCGGCATATTTCCGGAAGGCGCGCTGACCAAGGACGGCGACATCGCGCCGTTCAAGTCGGGCGTGGAGCGCATCCTCGAGCGCGCGCGCGAGGCCGGGCGACCGGTGCCGGTGGTGCCGCTGGCGTTGCGCGGAATGTGGGCAAGCATGTGGAGCCGGCGCGACGACCGCATGGGGCGCCTGCGCGTGCCGCGGCGCTTCCGCGCGCACGTCGAAGTGGTCGGCGCGGAAGCGATCACCGGGCCGACGACGACGGAGGCCCTCGAAGCGCAGGTGCGCGCGCTGCGCGGGAATGCCGCCTGACGCGATAGGATGCGAGCGGGGCGGTCGCGACGCGACCGGAACATCACCGCAAGGGGACTCATGAACACGACGCGCGAATACGTGCCGAACAACCTGGTGTGGGCGATCCTCGCCACGCTGCTGTGCTGCCTGCCGCTGGGCATCGTGTCGATCGTCTATGCGGCGAAGGTCGACGGGCTGGTCGCCGCGGGCGACGTGCCATCGGCGCGGCGCGCGGCGGATCTTGCGCGCAACTGGGCGATCGCCGCCGCGCTGTCCGGACCGGTGCTGGTGGTCGCCTGGTTCATGTTGTTCGGTGGCCTGGCGGCGCTGGGTTCGCTGGGTGGCTATCACGCCTGACGCGACCGTGCGTTGGCGCCGCGCGGCGCCGACGCTGCTGCTCGGCGTGGGCGCGACGTGCGTCGCCGCCGTGCTCGCGCACGTCGATCCCAATGCACCCGGCAATCCGCTGCCTCCGTGTCCGCTGCGCGCACTCACCGGCTTCTACTGTCCCGGCTGCGGCAGTACGCGCGCGCTGTACGGCCTGCTGCATGGCGACGTCGCCGGCGCGCTGGCGATGAATCCGCTGCTCGTCGCCGTGATGCCGGTGCTGCTGCTGATGGCGTTGCGCGCGGGCGACCTGCTGCCCACCTGGGCGCCGTGCGAGCGCGTGCTCGCGGTCGCGCGCCGGCCGCGCGTGTGGCTATGGCTGCTGCTCGGCTACGGCGTGCTGCGCAACCTGCCGTGGATGCCGTTCGCGTGGCTGGCGCCCGGTTGAGGTCGGACGCGTAGCTACGCGGGCTGGGTCGCCAGCCACTGCACGATCAGCCAGCGCGCGATCGAGATCGGTGCGGACAGGACGATGCCGTCGTGCACGTCATCGGCGGCGCTCCATTCGCGCGAGAGGCCATCGCGCACTTCGTTGGCGTCGAACCAGCGCACCTCTTCGAGTTCGTCGCCGGCGCGCGGCATGTCCGGCTCTGCGTCGGCGAGGAAGCCGAGCATCAGCGAGCCGGGAAACGGCCAGGGCTGCGATGCGATGTAGCGCGCAGTGCGCACCCGCACGCCGGACTCTTCCATGATTTCGCGGGCGACGGTCTGCTCGAGCGATTCGCCCGGCTCGACGAAGCCGGCCAGCACCGACCAGCGATTGCGTGGCCACGCCTTCTGCCGGCCGAGCAGCAGCCGCGTGCCGTCGGTGACCGCGGCGATGATCGCCTGGTCGGTGCGCGGGTAATGCTCGGCGTTGCAGCGGTCGCAGCGGCCGAGCCAGCCGCCGCGCACGAATGCGACCTCGCCGCCGCACGCGCCGCAATGGCGGTGGCGCGCATGCCAGTGCAGCACCGCGCGCGCCTGGGCGAATACCGTGGAATCGAACGTCGGCCAGTGACTGGCGGCGCTGCGCAGGTCGATGCGCTCGGGCGCGTCGAAGGCGACGGTGGCCGCGCGTTGCGCGAACCAAGGTTGCCCGTCGCGCAGGCCGAGGAACACCGCAGTGCCGGGACCGCCACCGAGCTCGTTGCCCATCGCCGTCCGCAACGCCTTGTCCGCGTCGGCAAGCGCGCGGCCGTCGTCGTCGAGCAGGATCACGTGCGCCCGGGGCCACAGCGCGACGAGCGCATCGGCATCGTCGCGCAGGTGGTCGGCGCGATCCAACGCGCCGTCGAGGAAGGCGAACGGAGATGCGGGCATGCGGCGCTCCTGCGCAGGAAGCGCATTGTCGGTCGTGCGGGCGTGTCGCGCCAACAAGCGCCCTGCCGTTGCGGGCGCGACGCCTGTCGCGAACGGAGTGTGCGGTCGCGACTGACATCGTTCCGTCGAGAAGGGCAGGCGCTCGCGGCCATCAGCCGCTCCTGCGGAGGGAGCTGGGGCGTGGGCCGGCAGGCGCTGCGTAGTGAGGCGCGGGTCGCGACTTGGGTCGCTCCTGCAGGAAGATCAAAAGCTCGCGGCTGCGAGCCGCTCCTCCCGGGGGCGCTAGACGGTGAAGCTGCTGCCGCAGCCGCAGGTGCTCTTGGCGTTCGGATTGCGGATCACGAACTGCGCGCCGTGCAGGCTTTCGCTGTAGTCGACTTCGGCGCCCATCAGGTATTGCAGGCTGAGCGGGTCGACCAGCAGGGTGACACCTTCGGTGGCGATCGCGAGGTCGTCTTCGCCCTGCTGCTCGTCGAATTCGAAGCCGTACTGGAAACCGGAGCAGCCGCCGCCCTGGATGTACACGCGCAGCTTGAGCGCGGGGTTGCCTTCCTCGGCGATCAGCTCGCGCACCTTGCGCGCGGCGGCGGCGGTGAAATCGAGCGGGCGCTGCAGCGCCTGGTAGTCGGGCGTCGCGGTCGCGATGTCGGAAGGTGCGTGGTCCATGCGCACAGGATGGGGCGCGCGGCGGGGCGATTCAACCGCTTGGCTGGAATGCAGCCGGTCGCGGACGTTCACGTTCCCGGGCGTGTGCGCCTGCCGAGCCGACGGCGGACGCACGCTTCTGCGATCGGGCGCGCGCCCTCGCGGCTCGCGGAAAACAGACGTTTCCTCAGCGGCGCCCGTCCGCCGCCGGCGCAGAGGCGGCGTCGCGCCAGGTGAACGACTGCTCGACCGCTTCGCCAGCGTCCGGCTGCAAATGCGCGGTGACGCGGATCGGCTGCAGGCCCGGCGGCAGCAGCACGTCGCCTTCGACCTGCTGGAAATACTTGAACGCATACGCGACGCCGGGTGCGTTCGGCTGCTGGCGCAGCGCCGCCCAGTCCAGGTGCTGCATGCGGCCGCCGCGGCTGCCTTCGACCGACAGGGTCAGGCGGCCCTGGTTGACGGCGTCGCGCGTCGCGGTCTGGGTGAGCGTGGCGGCGAAGTGCCAGGCGCGGCCACCTTCGTTCTGCAGTTGCAGCGCCTGTACGCCGAGGCCGTGGCGTGGCGCGGTGCCGGCGACGAAGCGTTCGTAGAAGGCGAGGTCGGCGCGCAGGCCGGCGATTTCCTCGTCGCGCTCGGCGAGCGTGCGTTGCAGGTCGCGGTTGGCGTCGCGGCTGATCTGGTCGGACCGCGCGAGCGTCGCGACCTGCTGCTCGAGCGTGCCGATGCGCGCCTGCTGGACGCGCAGTTGCGGGCGGGCGTCGCCTGGCGCGGGCGCGAACACCCGCCACAGGCCCCACGCGCCGAACGCCAGCGCGAGCAGGAACACCACGATCACCGCGTACGCGAGGCCCTTGCCCTGCCTCGCCGGGGAGGCGGGCGCGGACGGCGGCGCGGGCGTCGGACCGGTTTCGCTCATCGCGGCCGGTATAGCCAGCGCCTTCGACCGCCGTCAAGGGCGCTTTGGCGTATAACCGGGGCACCACCGCCGCGGAGGTCGCATGACGCAGGCCCATCTGTTCGCGATCGGCGTGCTGCTGGCCTGGCTGGCCGGCGTGCGCGTGTATCTCACCGTGTTCGGCATCGGCCTGGCCGGCCTGCTCGGCTGGATCGACCTGCCGGGCTCGCTGCAGGCGACCGAGTCGCCTTGGGTGCTCGGCGTGTCCGGCGCGCTCGCGGCCACCGAGTTCTTCGCCGACAAGATCCCGGGCGTGGATTCGGTGTGGGACCTCCTGCACACGCTGCTGCGCGTGCCGGTCGGCGCATTCCTCGCCGCCTCGACGATGTCGCCCGACGGCCACCTGAATGCGGCGATGCTCGCCACCGGCGCGGGCGTCGCGCTCGCGAGCCATGCGCTGAAGGCGGGTCCGCGCGCGCTGCTCAATGCCTCGCCCGAACCGTTGACCAACTGGACCGCCTCGATCGGCGAGGACGTGACGGTGCTCGGTGGCCTCGCGCTCGCCTTCACCCATCCGTGGCTCGCGCTGGCGCTGGTGGTGGCGATCGGCGTGTCGGTCGCGCTGCTGGTGTGGTGGGTGTGGCGCAGGCTGTTCCGGCGACGACCGCGCACGGCGACGCCCTAGCGATCGCGTGGGCCGCGGCGCTCGCTGGCCGGTCGTCAGGCGGGAATGCGTCCCTGTACGTATTCAGGGGCATGTACGGACGAGTGCGGCTCCGACCAGGAGCCAGCATGTCCGGATTCCCTCCTTCCCTGCAGGCCCTTCCCGCGCAAGGCGGCAGTGACGCGGTGCTGCGCGCCGAATTCCCGCCCGCGCACTACTGGCGGCGCTGGGCCGCGGACGCGGCGATGCCGGTCGCCCGCTTCGCCGCCGAGGTCACGGCGCCCGCGCGGCCCGTGCCGGCCGATGCGCCTTCCCCCGCGAACGGCGGCGACGAGGCGCCCTACCGCGTGCTGGTGGTCGAGGACGATGTCAGCCAGGCGCTGTTCGCCGAACAGGTGCTCGGCGGCGCCGGCATCCAGGTCGAGGTGGTGGCGGTGCCGGCCGAGCTGCTGCCTACGCTCGAGCAGTTCCATCCAGACCTCGTGCTGATGGACCTGCACATGCCGGGGATGAGCGGGATCGAGATGACCGCGCTGATCCGCGCCCAGCCGCAGTTCGCCCCCGTGCCGATCGTCTTCCTCACCGGCGATCCCGATCCGGAGAAGCAGTTCGAGGTGCTCGAGTGTGGCGCCGACGACTTCCTCAGCAAGCCGATCCGCCCGCGGCACCTGATCGCCGCGGTGCAGAGCCGGATCAAGCGCGCGCGCGCGCTGGCGCGGCAGCGCTTCGTCGCCGAGGCGCGCAATCCGGTCACCGGCCTGCACACGCGCTCCCACGTATTACAGCGCATCGCCGCGGCGCTCGCCAACGGCAGCCCGGGCGGCGCGCTGTTCCTCGAGATCCAGGCGGCCGCCGCGCTCAGCGAGCGCTACGGCTACGCCGGCTACGAGCAGCTGATGCACGAAGTCGGCCTGCGCGCGAGCGGGCTGTCCGCGCCGCGGCCGTGCGCGCGGCTGAACGACAACGCCTTCCTCGTCGCCGCGCCCGAGGGCGATGCCCAGGCGCTGGAAACGCTGGCGCGGCGGCTGCGCGACGGCATCGGCTTCGAATCCTTCGACGTCGATGACCTGCCGCAGCGCCTGCGCGTCGCGGTCGGTTACAGCACGCTGGACGCCGCGCACGGCTTCGCCGACGCGGGCGCGGTGCTCGACGCGGTGGAGCAGGCGACCCGCGCCGCGCGCACGGCGCCGATCGGGCTGGCCGCGCACGTCGCCGAGGCCCGGGGCGACCG
>JABFWF010000242.1 GCA_013362405.1 Lysobacter sp.
GGCCACCGCGCGCTGCGCGGCGGCGAGCGCGTCCCGCTCCGGCGCCGCGTCGGCCGGCTTCGCATCCGCGGCGCAGCGCACGTTGACCGTCTTCTGCGGCACGCGCTGGAATCCCGCGAGCGCCTCGCGCAGGCCGGTGCCGCGCCGTTGCAGCACCTCGAGCACCTGCAGGGCGCTGACGATGCCATCGCCGGTGTTGGCGCGGTCGAGGCAGAGGATGTGGCCGGAGGTCTCGCCGCCGAGCACGCCGCGGTGCTGCAGCAGGCCCTGGTGGACATAGCGGTCGCCGACCTTGGTGCGGACGAAGGCGATGCCGCGCTCGTTGAGCGCGCGCTCCAGGCCGAAGTTGCTCATCAGCGTGCCGACCACGGGCCCCTGCAGCCGGCCGCTCGCGCGCCAGTCGGTGGCCAGCACGAACAGGATGTCGTCGCCGTCGCAGACGCCGCCGTCGCGGTCGACGAACAGCACGCGGTCGCCGTCGCCGTCGAAGGCGATGCCGAGGTCCGAACCGGTCGCGCGCACCTGCGCGGCGAGCGTCTCGGGATGCGTCGAGCCGACGCCTTCGTTGATGTTGACGCCGTTCGGATCGATGCCGATCGCCTCGACCCGCGCGCCGAGTTCGCGCAGCACCAGCGGCCCGAGCTGGTAGGTCGCGCCGTTGGCGCAGTCCACCACGATGCGCAGGCCGCCGAGGTCGAAGCCCCTCGGCACCGCGTTCTTGCAGTGTTCGATGTAGCGGCCGAGCGCGTCGCGCGTGCGCACCGCCTTGCCGAGCTCGGCCGATGCGACCGTGCGGAACGGCTGGGCCAGCGCGGCCTCGATCGCGAGTTCGGTATCGTCGTCGAGCTTCTCGCCCGATGCCGAGAAGAACTTGATGCCGTTGTCGCTGTGCGGATTGTGCGAGGCGGAGATGACGATGCCGCCGTCGGCGCGCAGCGAGCGCGTGAGATGCGCGACCGCGGGGGTCGGCATCGGGCCCATCAGCTGCACGTCCACGCCCGCGGCGACAAGGCCGGCCTCGAGCGCCGCCTCGAACATGTAGTTGGAGATGCGGGTGTCCTTGCCGATGACGACCAGCGGCTTGCGCCAGCTGTTGCGCGGCAGGGCGAAGCCGTAGGCGTTGCCCAGGCGGAGGACGAAGTCGGCGGAGATCGCGCCCTCGCCTACCCGGCCGCGGATGCCGTCGGTGCCGAAATACTTGCGGGTCATGCAGGGATCCGGGTCAGGCGGCCTGCACGTCGGCGGCCGGCCTGGGCTGCTTCAGCATCAGGGCGACGAGGTCGGCGATGCGGTCGCGCAGTTCGCGACGGTCGCAGATCTGGTCGATCGCGCCGTGCTCGATCAGGAACTCGGAGCGCTGGAAGCCCTCGGGCAGCGTCTCGCGCACGGTCTGTTCGATCACGCGCGGACCGGCGAAACCGATCAGCGCGCCGGGTTCGGCCATGTTGACGTCGCCGAGCATCGCGAGCGATGCGGACACGCCGCCCGTGGTGGGATGCGTCATCACCGAGATGTACGGCAGGCCGGCGGCCCGCAGGCGGCCGAGCGCGGCGGAAGTCTTGGCCATCTGCATCAGCGAAAAGAGGCTTTCCTGCATGCGTGCGCCGCCGGTCGCCGAGAAGCACACCAGCGGTGAGCCAATCTCCAGCGCGCGCTCGGCGGCGCGGGCGAAGCGCTCGCCCACCACCGAGCCCATCGAGCCGCCCATGTAGGCGAAGTCGAACGCGCAGGCGACGATCGGGCGCGCCTTCAGCGTGCCCTGCATGGCGATCAGCGCGTCGCGCTCGCCGGTGGACTTCTGCGCGGCCTTGATGCGGTCGCCGTAGCGCTTCTGGTCCTTGAACTTGAGCACGTCGACCGGACCGAGCTCGCCGGCGATCTCGACGCCGCTGTCGGCATCGAGGAAACGCTCCAGCCGCGCGCGGCCGCGGATCGGCATGTGGTGGCCGCATTTCGGGCAGACCTCGAGGTTCTCCTCGAGCTCCGGGCGGTACAGCACGGTGCCGCAGTTGCCGCACTTCTCCCACAGGCCCTCGGGCACGCTGCGCTTGCGGCCGGTGGCCGGCTCGGTGCGGATGCGCGCGGGCATGAGTTTCTTCAGCCAGGACATGCGGTCGAAGCTCGCGTGGGTCGGCCGGACAGTCTACCGCAGGGCCGTCAGGCGGCCGCCGCGGCGTCCAGCGCCGCGCGCAGCGGGGCGAGGAAGGCGCGGGCGCGGGCCGCGGCCGCATCCGGACCACCTTCGGCCAGTACCGCCACCAAGGCGCTGCCGACCACCACGCCGTCGGCATCGGCCGCCATCGCGGCGGCCGAAGTGGCGTCCTTGATGCCGAAGCCGGCGACCACCGGCACCGCGCTGTCCCGGCGGAGCGCGCGCCGCAGCCGTTCGCCCGCGGCGGCGGTGTCCAGGCGATCCGCGCCGGTGACGCCGGCGAAGCTGACGTAGTAGAGGTAGCCCTGCGCGTCGCGGCACAACTGCGCGAGGCGCGCCGCGGACGAAGTCGGCGAGGCGAGCAGGATCAGCGCCAGGCCCTGCGCGGTGAACGCCGTGCGGAACTCGGCCGCTTCCTCCGGCGGCAGGTCGACCAGCAGCACCCCGTCGACGCCCGCACCGACCGCTTCGCGTGCGAACCGCTCGGCGCCGCGGATTTCCACCGGGTTGAGGTAACCCATCAGCACGACGGGCGTGTCGCGATCGCGCTCGCGGAAGGCGCGCACGCAATCGAAGACGTACGCCAGGCCCGCGCCACGCGCCAGCGCGCGCTCGGAACTGCGCTGGATGGTCGGGCCGTCGGCCATCGGATCGGAGAATGGCACGCCGAGTTCGAGCACGTCGGCGCCGGCGTCCACCAGCGCGTGCATCACCGGCACGGTCGCCTCCAGCGAAGGATCGCCGGCGGTGATGAACGGGATCAGCGCCTTGCGGTTGACGGAACGGAGCTTGGCAAAGCAGTCGTCGATGCGTGTCATTGCAGGCCTTGTAGGAGCGGCTTGTAGCCGCGAGCCTTTGTAGCGGGGTCAGGAAGTGCTCGCGGCTGCAAGCCGCTCCTACAGCTGCAGCCCTTCGCGCGCCGCGATCGTGTGCACGTCCTTGTCGCCGCGTCCGGACAGGTTGCACAGCACCACGCCGTCGCGCGGCATTTCGCGCGCCAGCTTGATCGCCTGGGCGATCGCGTGGCTCGACTCCAGCGCCGGCAGGATGCCTTCGGTCCGCGCGAGCGTGTGGAAGGCCGCCAGCGCCTCGTCGTCGGTCACGCCGACGTACTCCGCGCGGCCGGTGTCCTTGAGGAACGCATGCTCCGGCCCGACGCCCGGATAGTCGAGGCCGGCCGAGACCGAATGCGTCTCGATGATCTGGCCATCGTCATCGCACAGCACGTACGTGCGGTTGCCGTGCAGCACGCCCGGGCGGCCAGCCGACAGCGAGGCCGCGTGGTGCCCGCTCGCGATGCCCTCGCCCGCCGCCTCCGCGCCGACGATGCGCACGCCGGCGTCGTTGAGGAAGGCATGGAAGATGCCGATCGCGTTGCTGCCGCCGCCGACGCAGGCGGTCACCGCATCGGGAAGCCTTCCATACTCCGCCAGCATCTGCGCGCGCGCCTCGCGGCCGACGACGGCATTGAAGTCGCGCACCATGCGCGGGTACGGATCGGGGCCGGCGACGGTGCCGATGATGTAGAAGGTGTCGCGCACGTTCGTCACCCAGTCGCGCATCGCCTCGTTGAGCGCGTCCTTGAGCGTGGCCGAGCCGCTGGTCACCGGCACCACGGTCGCGCCGAGCAGCTTCATGCGGTAGACGTTGATCTTCTGGCGCTCGATGTCGGTGGCGCCCATGTAGACGACGCACTCGAGCCCGAGCCGCGCGGCGACCGTCGCGCTCGCCACGCCATGCTGGCCGGCGCCGGTCTCCGCGATGATGCGCGTCTTGCCCATGCGGCTGGCGAGCAGCGCCTGGCCGAGGGGGTTGTTGATCTTGTGCGCGCCGGGGTGATTGAGGTCCTCGCGCTTGAGCAGGATGCGCGCGCCGCCGACTTCGCGGCTCAGGCGCTCGGCGAAGTAGATCGGGCTCGGCCGGCCGACGTAGTGCACGAGGTCGTCGTCGAACGCGGCGATGAAGGCGGGATCCACCCGCGCCGCGTCATAGGCGGCGGCGAGTTCCTGCAGCGGCCCGATCAGTGTTTCGGCGACGAAGCGCCCGCCGTAGCGGCCGAAGTGGCCGTCGGCATCGGGCCAGGCGTGGTAGTCGATAGGCTGCTGGGCTTGCATCGGGGGACGGCGCGGCGCGGGGCATGCAGTGTAGCGGCTGGGGTGGCGCCTCGCGCCCGGGAAACCGTGCGCACGCCGACCTCAGCCCGAATGCTCCACGTGGCAATCCGCCTTCCGCACCTGCTCGACGAAGCGACGCATGCGGTTGCCGTCCTTGATGCCCGGTGCGCTCTCGATGCCGCTGGAGACGTCCACGCCCCATGGCAGGGTGGCGAGGATCGCGTCGCAGACGTTGTCGGGGTTCAGCCCGCCGGCGAGCATGATCGGCTTGGTGAGCTGCTTCGGCAGCAGGTTCCAGTCGAAGGGCGCGCCGCTGCCACCGCTGCCGCCGGGCGCGTGGCTGTCGAACAGGAAACCCGCGGCGGCGGGATAGCGCAGCTGCAGGTCGTTCGGAGAGGCGATCGCGCCGCCCATCGGCACCGCCTTGATGTAGGCAACGCCGAAGCTGCGGCAGAAGGCGTCCTCTTCGCTGCCGTGGAACTGCAGCAGCATCGGCCGGACCTGCTTGACCGCCTCGCGCACCTCCTCGACCGTGTTGTCGGCGAAGAGCGCCACGGCATCCACCAGCGGTGCGAGCGCGCCGCGCAGCAGGCGTGCTTCTTCCGGGCGCAGCCGGCGCGGGCTCCGCGACGCGAAGACGAAGCCGACCGCATCCGCGCCCAGCTCGCTGGCGAGGCGGATGTCGCCGGCACGGGTCATGCCGCAGAACTTGATGCGGGTGCGGAACAACGAGCGAAGCATCGTCGTCAAGGCGTCGTCACCTCCGAAGGCAGGCCGCAGTCGGCGGGATAGCGCGGGCCGAGGAAAACCAGCCCGTCGGACGGCGCGGTGGCCCCGGCGACCGTGCGGTCGCGCCCAGCCAGCAGTCCGGCGATCCAGCCTTCCGGCCGATCGCCCCGCCCGACCGGCAACAGACTACCCACGATGTTGCGCACCATGTGGTGAAGAAAGGCGTTGGCCTGCACCTCGACATCGACGACGTCGCCGTCACGCCGCACCACGATCTCCTGCAGGTCGCGCCGCGCGTGCGGCGCCTGGCAGTGCACGGTACGGAAGGCGGAGAAATCGTGCTCGCCGACCAGCGCCTGCGCCGCGCGGTGCATGGCCCCGGCATCGAGCGGGCGGCGTTCCCAGGTCAGGTACTGGCGCTGCAGCGCGGGGCGCACGGGCCGGTTGAGGACGCGGTAGCGGTAGCGCCGCGCCCGCGCCGAGAAGCGCGCATGGAAGTCGCCGGCCACGGGTACGCACCACAGCACGCTCATCGCCGGCGGCAGGCGGGACGTGGCGCCGAGCACCCAGCCACGCGGATCGCGCGCGGCCTCGCTGTCGAAATGCACGACCTGGCAGGCCGCGTGCACGCCGGCGTCGGTGCGGCCGGCGCACACGGTCTCGACCGGATGGCCGGCGACGAAGGACAGCGCGGCCTCAAGCGAGGCCTGCAGGGTGGGTTCGCCGCGACGATCAGGCTCGCCCGGGCGGCTCAGCCGCTGCCAGCCTGAAAAGCCGGTGCCGTCGTATTCGACGCCAAGCGCAAGGCGCATCGATCGCGTCCTGCCCCCGGTATCGCTCAGAGCTCGCGCAGCAGGCGCGCGGCGGCCTCGCGCGCGACCGGGTCGCGGCTGTCGAGCACCTCGCGCAGCAGGGTGCGCGCGGCGTCATCGTCGCCGACGTCGAGATAGGCCTGGGCGAGATCGAGCTGCTCGGCGGCCGAACGCGGCGACGCGGACGCCGTGAACGCATCGCCCTGCGCTCGGCTTTCGCCGTCCTGCCGTCCGGCGACCGGGGCATCCTCGACCGCAACGGCCGGCTCGCCGCTATGCCAGCTCGGTGCCGCCGCGGCGGCGGTCCGCTTCGCGCCGGACTCCGCAGCCGGGGCCGGCACGTCGATGGCGGAAACAGATTTCGTGTCGGCGGCCTCATGCGGCGCCTTC
>JABFWF010000151.1 GCA_013362405.1 Lysobacter sp.
GAGGAAAGTCCGGGCTCCACAGGGCACGGTGCCAGGTAACGCCTGGGCGGCGCGAGCCGACGGAAAGTGCAACAGAAAGATACCGCCCAAGACTGCGCAAGCAGGACGGCAAGGGTGAAATGGTGCGGTAAGAGCGCACCGCGAGTCGGGTAACCGACCGGCACGGCAAACCCCACCGGGAGCAAGGCCAAATAGGGACCTCATGACGCGGCCCGCGTCGGGTCCGGGTAGGCCGCTCGAGCGTATCGGCGACGATGCGCCTAGAGGAATGGCTGTCCACGACAGAACCCGGCTTATCGGCCGGCTCCGCCACTTTTCGCGCGCAGCGCGAAAAGTGCGGCCCACGATTTCTGCTTTGCAGCTTCGCTGAAAAAGCAGAAATCGCGGGTCCCTCTGCGTTGCCACATCCCCGCCGCTGCCGCGGCGCCCTTGACTCAAGGGGGCTGGGAGAGACTTCAAAGATCGCCACTTGCCGTACGCTTCAAAACGAAACGCAATCGCATCAAGTGCGATCAGCGGCCGGCGACGCGGAGGACTTCGGTGTGGCGCTTGAGCGTGCGCAGCACGAGCCAGCCGATGAAGCCGGCGGCGAGGGCGAGCGACCAGGCGGGACCCAGCGCGAAGCGGCCGCGTACGGCGGATTCGCTGGCGGTGTCGAGCAGGAACATCGCCAGCAGCACGCTGAAGACGTTGTTGTATTCGCGACGCAGCACGTTGCGCGCGGAAAACGGCAGCGACGGCGGCTTCCAGCCGTGCAGCGCGGGAACGATCGCGGGCGTGCGGCCCGCCCATTCACCGAACTGCGCGCCGAAGCGCATGCGGAGGAAGCTTTCCTCCGCATGCATGATCGGCGCGTAGTACAGCCAGTAGCCGAGCAGGCAGATCGTGGCCGGCCAGGGATCGTGGGTGAAGGCGACCGTGCCGAGGTAGATGAGGAAGTTGCCGACGTACAGCGGGTGGCGCACCACCGAGTACAGGCCGGTGGTGTTGAGGCTCGCCGCGCGCTGCTCGCGCGCGTTGCGGCCGGAGGTGTCCTTCGGGGTGTGGCCGACCACGTACGCGCGCAGCGAGAGCCCCGCCAGCGCGACCAGCAGGCAGCCAGCCTGCCACAGGTCGTCGATGCGCTTGCTGCCGCCGAGGTAGTGGTAGTCGTGCAGGTGCAGTATCAGCAGGGCGAGCGCCAGCAGTGGGGGCACCGCGCGCCAGCGGAACAGCCAGTTGCCGCTGCGGTCGAGGGTTTCGGAGAGGGACATCGCACGCGGTGGGGAAGGCGGTCCGTCTAGCTTAGCGCGCGTCGCGTCCGCTCAATGCCGGTGCAGCGCGGCCCCGGCCAGCACGCGCCCGGCGGTGCCCGGCGTGCGTTCGACGCGCACCTCGTCGGCGACCGGGTCGATGCGGTAGGTCAGGTAGTAGAGCAGCGTCGGCTGAGACAGGGGCTCGGCGCGGAAGGCCGCCAGGCAGCTGCCATCGGGCCAGCGCGCCGAGGGGTACAGCAGCCCGGGCAGCCCCTGCGCGGCGGCGTGCTTGGCGATCGCCTGGGTCGCGGCGTAGTCGTCGTCGAGCAGCTCAGGATGCTCGGCTTCCTTGCCGCGCAGTTCGAGGAAGAGGCCGTGCGCATGCACGCGGTACACCGCGCGGTGGCGCACCACCGGCGCGGACACGCCTTCGACCGCGCGCACCTGCTGCAGCTGGTGCCAGCAGGTTTCGGCGAGCGCGGTGTCTTCCTCCAGCGCGCCGTACCACACGCGCACGGTGCCGTCGCCATAGCGGCTGGCGACGGTGCGGTCGCTGGCGAAGGGATAGGCGATCGCCTCGGAATACAGCAGGCCGCGTTCGATCACGCCGGTCGCGCCGGGGCGCATGCGCAGGTCGGCGGCGAGCGCGGCGCCGCGTCCGGCCACATCGTCGACGAGGTCGTCGAAGAGGTCCTGCGACACGCGCAGCGAGGTGATGTTGCGGTACACGACGCCATCGAAATCGATCAGCCGGTCGAATACCGACGACGCTGGCGCCATCACTGGCCCCGCTGGAAGTCGACGAAGCGGGCGATGCGCGCCAGCCCGACAAGGCCGTCGCCGAGCATCACCTCGAGCGGCGTGCGGTCGCCGAGCAGCCGGTTGCGGCGCCTGATCCAGCCGTAGCGCAGCGCCGCATCCTCGGGAAACAGCAGGCGCAACCCCTTGTGGATGCCGAGCAGGTAGCCCGCGCGGTCGAGGGTGTCGCGCGTGTTGGCCAGCGCGCGTTCGCCGCGTCGGTACTGGGGCAGCAACTTGCGGCTTTCCGGGCTCAGGCCGAGCAGGGCGAGCTGGACGTCGCCGGGCAGCTCCCATTTGCCGAACAGCGCGGCGACCACGCGGGCGAGGTCGCGGCGGGTCGCGTCGTCGGCGAGGTCGGCGGGTGGGACGGGCGCGGGACTCGAACGCATCGGTCTGGGCCGGACGTTGCAATGTCCACACTATAACGGGATATTTCCCGAATCCTGCAACCGGTGCGCGACAACGCCCATGCGGCACCGCAGCATCCCGCCCGGCGGTTGCGGGAAGCCGCCCGCCCTGCCGTTGGCGCGGGCCCTTTGAATCTCAAAAAATGAGACGAAACAGCGCCTTGTGGATAAGGCTTGAACAAGCTTCTGAAGTTTGCTGCAAGCCCTTGATGTGAAAAGCGAAATTCACCTCGCCAAGTTGTTGACAACCCTGTGGCGCCTGCCTAAGGTGGCGGCTTGTGGGAAAACCGGGGAATTTGTGGTTTTCCCGTCCGCCAACCAGCCGGGTGTGCAGGGCAGGGCATGTTCCAGGGCGAGACCGCCATCACCATCGACGACAAGGGCCGGCTGGCGGTGCCCACCGCCTACCGCGAGCCCGTCGCGCAGGCGTGCGGCAACCGCCTGGTGGTGACGTACAACCCGTTCGACAACGGCTCGCTCTACCTCTACCCGCTGCCGGTGTGGGAGCGCGTGCGCGACCAGGTCAACGCGCTGTCCAAGCTGCGCGCGACCAACCGCAACCTGCAGCTCAAGCTCGTCGGCGCCGCGACCTTCGTCGAACTCGACGGCAGCGGCCGCATCGGCATCCCGCCGAGCATGCGCAGGAACGCGGACATCGAGAAGCGCGCCGTGCTGGTCGGCATGGGAGACAAGTTCGAACTGTGGAGCGAGCAGGCGCACCAGGCGCAGGTGCGGCAGACCCTCGGGGATGCCGACCTCGACGCCGACCTGCTCGAGCTGCAGCTGTGACGACGGGTGGCGCGGGCGCCGTGCCCGGCCACCTTCCGGTGCTCTACGGCGAGGTCATGGAAGGGCTCGCGGTGCAGGCGGATGGAACCTACCTCGATGGCACGTTCGGGCGCGGCGGGCACGCGCGCGGCGTGCTCGACAAGCTCGGGCCCGGAGGCCGGCTGCTGCTGATGGACAAGGATCCCGCCGCGATCGCCGTGGCCGAACGCGAGTTCGGTGGCGATGCGCGCGTCGCGATCTTCCGGGGCAGCTTCGCCCGGCTCGCGCAGTGGGATGCGACCGCGTCCGGGCTCGATGGCGTGCTGTTCGACCTCGGCGTGTCTTCGCCGCAGCTCGACGTCGCCGAGCGCGGCTTCTCGTTCGGCAAGGATGGCCCGCTCGACATGCGCATGGATCCCGACAGCGGCGAGAGCGCGGCGCAGTGGCTTGCCCACGCCGACGAGCGCGAGATCGCGGACGTGCTGTTCCTGTATGGCGAGGAGCGCCAGTCGCGCCGCATCGCCCGCGCGATCGTCGCGGCGCGCGCGCAGCAGTCGATCGAACGCACCGCGCAGCTCGCCGAGATCATCGCTTCGGCCATGCCGCGCGGTGATTCCAAGATCCATCCCGCCACGCGCAGCTTCCAGGCGATCCGCATCTTCATCAACCGCGAGCTCGCCGACCTCGAGGCGGGCCTCGATGCCGCGCTCGCGCGCCTCAAGCCCGGGGGGCGCCTCGCGGTGATCAGCTTCCATTCGCTGGAAGACCGCATCGTCAAGCAGTTCATCGGCCGCCATGCGAAGGCGCCGCCGGCCAACCGCCGCCTGCCGGTGGTGGAGGCCTTCGTGCCGACGCTGCGCGCGATCGGCGATGCGCGCAAGGCCGGCGAGGCGGAAGTGGCTGCCAATCCGCGCGCGCGCAGCGCCGTGCTGCGCGTGGCCGAGAAGCTTCCGGAGGCCGCGTGAGCCTGCGCGTGCTTGCCACCCTGCTGGTGCTGGCCAACATCGCCTCGGCGATCGGCGTGGTGTTCGCGCGCCACGAGCACCGCCAGTTGTTCATCCAGCTCACCGCGCTGGAGAAGGCGCGCGACGAGCTCAACATCGAATTCGGCCGCCTGCAGCTCGAGCAGGCGACCTGGGCCGAAAGCAACCGCATCGACCAGGTGGCGCGCGAGAAGCTCGGGATGAAGTTCCCGGAATCGAACGAGATCGTGGTGGTGCGTCCGTGATCGGCCGCGTGACGTCCGGACGCGGCCGCAACCGCGCGCAGTTCGACCTGCGCGGCCGGCTGCTGCTGGTCGCCTGCACGCTCGGCCTGTGCTCGCTGGCCCTCGTCGGGCGTGCGGTCGACCTGCAACTGGTCGACAAAGACTTCTACCGCCAGCAGGGCGATGCGCGCTTCCTGCGCGAGATCCCGATCCCGACCTCGCGCGGCATGATCACCGACCGCAACGGCGAGCCGCTCGCGGTGTCCACGCCGGTCGAGTCGATCTGGGGCAACCCGCAGGAACTGCTGAAGGCGCCGGATCGCCTGCCGCGGCTCGCGCAGGCGCTCGGCGTGCCGGCCGACCTGCTGGTGCGCAAGCTCAGCCAGCGCAGCGACCGGGAATTCGTCTACCTCAAGCGCCGCATCAATCCGGACGAGGCGCACGCGATCCTCGCGCTGAACGTGCCGGGCGTGTTCTCGCAGCGCGAATTCCGCCGCTTCTATCCCCAGGGCGACGCGCTCGCGCACGTGCTCGGCTTCACCAACATCGACGATCGCGGCCAGGAAGGCCTCGAACTCGCCTTCGACGACTGGCTGCGCGGCACGCCGGGCGCGAAGAAGGTGATCCGCGACCGCCGCGGCCGCATCGTCGAGAACGTCGACCTGGTGCGCGCCGCCGAACCGGGCAAGGACCTCACCCTCTCGATCGACCGGCGCGTCCAGTTCCTGACCTACCGCGAACTCAAGCACGCGCTGCTCGAAACCGGCGCCAGCAGCGGCTCGGCGGTGGTGCTCGACATCGCCACCGGCGAAGTGCTGGCGATGGCCAACCTGCCGTCGTTCAACCCGAACGCGGTGGACGGCAGCGCGCGCGATGCGCACCGCAACCGCGCGGTCACCGACGTGATCGAGCCCGGTTCGACGATGAAACCGATCACCGTCGCCGCCGCGCTCACCGCCGGCGTGGTGACGCCGCAGACGATCATCGACACCAATCCGGGCTGGATGCCGAACGGCCGCTTCCGCACCACCGATACCGTCAACCATGGCGTGCTCACCGTCACCGGCGTGATCACCAAGAGTTCCAACGTCGGCGCGGCGAAGATCGCGCAGCGGCTGAGCAACGAGCAGTTCTACGACTTCGTTCGCCGCTTCGGCTACGGCGTAGCGCCGCACAGCGGCTTCCCCGGCGAATCGGCGGGCGTGCTGATGCCGCCGTCACGCTGGAGCGGCACCACCAAGCAGACCATGTCCTACGGCTACGGCATGTCGGCGACACCGCTGCAGATCGCGGAGGTATACGCGGCGCTCGCCAATGGTGGCCACCTGCGTGCGCCGACCTTCGTCAAGGGCCAGCGCAACGAAGCCACGCAGGTGCTCGATCCGAAGATCGCGCATGAAGTGATGAAGATGATGCAGACGGTGACCGAACCCGGCGGCACCGCGACCACCGCGGCCATCCTCGGCTACCACGTCGCCGGCAAGACCGGCACCGCGCGCATGGCCAGCAACGGCGGCTATGCGCGCAAATACGTCTCGGTGTTCGCCGGCGTGGTGCCGGTGGACAACCCGCGCTTCTCGATGGCGGTGGTGATCAGCGACCCGGACCCGACCCGCAAGGGTTACTACGGCGGCTCGGTCTCGGGGCCCGTGTTCCACGACGTGATGGAAGGCGCGCTGCGGCTGATGGACGTGCCGCCGGACGACATCGACACCTGGATCGCCGCGCAGGCCGCGGCCGAGGCGAAGCGCAGCGCCGGCACGCGCGCGCCGGCTTCGGCGCCTGCCGCCGCGCCGGCGTTGCAGCCCGCATCCGCCGTGCAGGGGGCGATGCGATGAGCCGCGCGATGCGCCTTGCCGAATTGCTGCCCGACGTGGCCGGCGTGCCCGCCGACCTCGTCGTCGACGGCATCAAGCAGGACAGCCGCATGCTGCGCGCGGGCGACGCCTTCGTCGCGATCGCCGGCTTCGGCGCGCATGGCCTGAACTTCGTCGACCAGGCGCGCGCCGCCAGCGCGAGCGCGATCCTGTTCGAGCCGCCCGCGCCCATCGACCTGCCGGCACCCGCCGACGCGATCGCGGTCCCCGGCCTGCGCGCGCGCCTGGGCGAACTCGGCGACCGTTTCCATGGTGAGCCGTCGCGCGCGATGACCGTGGTCGGCGTGACCGGCACCAACGGCAAGACCTCGACCGTGCAGCTGCTCGCGCAGGCGTGGACGCTGCAGGGCGCGCGAGCGGGCAGCATCGGCACGCTCGGGGCCGGCCTGCACGGCGCGGTGGTGCCGACCGGCTTCACCACGCCGCTGGTGCTGCAGCTGCATGCGTTGCTCGCCGAACTGCGCGACGCCGGCGCGCAGGCGGTGGCGATGGAAGTGAGTTCGCACGCGCTCGACCAGGGGCGCGTGGACGGCGTGCATTTCGACGTGGCGGTGTTCACCAACCTGACGCGCGACCACCTCGACTACCACGGCACCATGGATGCCTATGGCGCGGCGAAGGCGAAGCTGTTCGCCTGGCCGCACCTGCGCGCGGCGGTGACCAACCTCGACGATGCCTTCGGCCGCGCGTTGCTGGCGGCGCTGCCGGCCGGCGTGCATGGCATCGGCGTCAGCTCGCGTGGCGCGCAGGCCGAGGTGCGCGCGGAGGACATCGCGCTGGAGCACGACGGCATCGCGTTCGACCTGCTGCTCGGCGGCGTGCGCCACAGCCTCCGCTCGCCGCTGCTCGGCCGCTTCAACGTCGACAACCTGCTGGCGGTGGCCGGCGTGCTGCATGCGCTGGGCGAGGCGCCCGCCGCGATCGTGTCGGTGCTCGAGCGCCTGCAGCCGGTCGCCGGGCGGATGAACCGGCTCGGCGGCGGCGCGCAGCCGCTGGTCGTCGTCGACTACGCGCACACGCCGGACGCGCTCGAGCAGGCGCTGGCCACCCTGCGCGCACATGCGCCCGAGCAGCTGGTCTGCGTGTTCGGTTGCGGCGGCGAGCGCGATCGCGGCAAGCGCCCGCAGATGGCGGCGATCGCCGAAGCGGGCGCCGACCGGGTGATCGTCACCGACGACAATCCGCGGGGAGAGGATGGCGATGCGATCGTCGCCGACATCCTCGTCGGCTTCGAACGGCCGCACTCGGTGGAAGTCGAGCGCGACCGGGCCAACGCCATCGCGCGCGCGATCGGCGAGGCCGGCCCGCACGACATCGTCCTCGTGGCCGGCAAGGGCCACGAGCCCTACCAGGACATCGCCGGCGTGCGCCATCCCTTCGACGACACCGTGGTGGCCCGCGCCGTGCTGGAGCGTGCCGCCGGGGAGTCGCGCGCATGAAGCCGGTACCGCTCAGCCGCATCGCCAGCTGGACGCACGGCCGCCTGCACGGCGCCGCGCCCGGATTCGACACCCTGATCGATGCGGTGTCGACCGACACCCGCACGCTCGATGCCAGCGACGGCCGCGCGGCGCTGTTCGTCGCGCTGAAGGGCGAGCGCTTCGATGGCCACGACCACGTCGCCGTCGGGCTCGAGGCCGGCGCACGCGCCGCGCTGGTCTCGCGCGAAGTGGATGTCGCGATCCCGCAGGTCGTCGTCGCCGACGCCGAGCGCGCGCTCGCCGCCTTCGCCGCGGCCGTGCAGCACGCGCGCGACGGCAAGGTCGTCGCCGTCACCGGCAGCAACGGCAAGACGAGCGTGAAGACGCTCGCGCTCGCCATCCTCGAGCGTGCCGGCAAGGCCTACGCGAACCCCGGCAACCGCAACAACGAGATCGGCCTGCCGCTGGCGGTGCTGGACGCGCCGGAGGACGCCGACTTCGCGATCTACGAGATGGGCGCCGGCAAGCCGGGCGACATCGCCTACCTCACCGCCGTCGCGCGGCCCGACGTATCGCTCGTCAACAACATCGCGCCGGCGCACCTCGAGCGCATGGGCAGCCTGCTGGGCGTGGCCGACACCAAGGCGGCGATCTACGACGCGCTGCCGAGCGGCGGCGTCGCGGTGATCAATGCGGACGATGCGTTCGCGCCGTATTTCGCGCAGCGCGCGCACGGGCGGCGGTTGATCCGCTTCGGCCTCGAGGCCAGCGCCGACGTGACCGCGCGCGGCCTGCGGCTCGATGCGGATGGCTCGGCATTCACGCTGGCCACGCCGCAGGGAGACATTCCCGTCACGCTTGCGCTGCCCGGTCGCCACAACGTGCTCAACGCGCTCGCGGCCGCGTCGTTGGCGCTCGGCGCAGGCGCGTCGTTGCAGGCGATCGCCGAGGGACTCGCCGCCGCACGCGCGGTCGCCGGGCGGCTGGTCACGCACCGCCTGCCGGGCGGCGCGTTGCTGGTCGACGACAGCTACAACGCCAACCCGGGTTCGCTCGCCGCCGCCATCGACACGCTCGCCAATGCGCCGGGCGAGCGCTGGCTCGTGCTCGGCGACATGCGCGAACTCGGTGCCGACGCGCGGGCGCTGCACGCGGAAGCCGGGCGTCGCGCCAGGTCGGCGGGCATCAGCCGCCTGCTCACGCTCGGCCCATTGAGCGCCGCGGCGAGCGACGCGTTCGGCGACGGCGCTCGCCATTTCGAATCGCACGCGGCGGTCGCCGAAGCGATCCACGCCGCGCTGCACCCGCAGCTGCGCGTGCTGGTCAAGGGCTCGCGCGGCAGCGCGATGGACCGCGTGGTGAGGGCGTTGCTGGAACAGGCCGGCCCGCAGGGGAGCGGTACACCGGGAGGGATGCATGCTGCTTGAACTGACCCGCTGGCTGGAGAACCTGCAGCGCCTGTTCGGCCTGTTCGGCTATCTCACCTTCCGCGGCATCCTCAGCGCGCTGACCGCGCTCGCGCTGTCGCTGTGGTGGGGGCCGTGGACGATCCGCAAGCTGGCCGAGTTCAAGGGCCAGCCGATCCGCACCGACGGCCCGCAGACGCACTTCACCAAGGCCGGCACGCCGACCATGGGCGGTGCGCTGATCCTGCTGACGGTGCTCGCCTCCGTGCTGCTGTGGGGCGACCTGCGCAACAAGTACGTGTGGCTGGTGCTGGCGGTGATGGTCGCGTTCGGGGCCATCGGCTGGTACGACGACTGGATCAAGATCGTCAGGCGCGATCCCAACGGCCTGAAGTCGCGCTGGAAGTACCTTGCGCAGTCGGTGTTCGGACTCGCCGCCGGCATCTATCTCTACGCCTATGCCGACGTGCCGGCGGCGACCACCTTCTACGTGCCGCTGTTCAAGTCGGTGGCCTTGCCGCTGGTGGGCATCAGCTTCGTCGCGATCGCCTATTTCTGGATCGTCGGCTTCTCCAACGCGGTCAACCTGACCGACGGCCTCGACGGCCTCGCGATCATGCCGAGCGTGCTGGTCGCCTGCGCGCTCGGCATCTTCGCCTACGCCTCGGGCAACGCGGTGTTCTCGACCTACCTGCAGATCCCGCAGGTGCCGGGCGCGGGCGAGCTGGTGGTGATCTGCGCGGCGATCGCCGGCGCGGGCCTCGGCTTCCTGTGGTTCAACACCTATCCGGCGATGGTGTTCATGGGCGACATCGGCGCACTCGCGCTCGGCGCGGTGCTCGGCACGATCGCCGTGATCGTCCGCCAGGAGCTGGTGCTGGTGATCATGGGCGGCATCTTCGTGGTGGAAACGCTGTCGGTGATGATCCAGGTGGCGTCGTTCAAGCTGACCGGCAAGCGCGTGTTCCGGATGGCGCCGATCCATCATCACTTCGAACTCAAGGGCTGGCCGGAACCGCGCGTGATCGTGCGCTTCTGGATCATCTCGGTGGTGCTCGTGCTGATCGGCCTCGCCACGTTGAAGGTGCGCTGATGGACGCCTACGCCAGCACCCGCCAGGCCACCCGCCTCGACGCCATTCCCGGGCGCTTCGATCCGTGGCTGCTGGGCGTGTCGGTCGCGCTGGCCGCGCTCGGCGTGGTGATGGTCGGGTCCAGTTCGATCGCGCTGAACGCCAATCCCTTCTACTTCCTCACCCGCCACCTGCTGTTCCTGGCCGGTGGCGTGGGGCTCGCCGCCTGGGCGATGCGCACCGAGCTGAAGGCGATCGAGAAGCACAACCAGCTGCTGCTGCTCGCCTGCTTCGTGCTGCTCGGGCTGGTGTTCGTGCCGGGCCTCGGCGCCAGCATCAACGGCGCCCGCCGCTGGATCAACCTCGGCGTCTCGCGCTTCCAGACGGTGGAGGCGGTGAAGGTCATCTACATCGTGTGGCTGTCGAGCTACCTGGTGCGCTTCCGCGACGAGGTCAACGCGACCTGGCCGGCGATCCTCAAGCCGCTCGGCGTCGCGGTCGCGCTGGTCGCGATGCTGCTGCTGCAACCCGACTTCGGTTCGTCCACGCTGCTGCTGGGCATCACTGCGGGCATGCTGGTGCTCGGCGGCGGCAACCTGCCGCGCATGGCGGCGCCGGTCCTCGCGCTATTGCCTCCGCTGGTGGCGCTGGTGGTGTTCGAGCCCTACCGCATGCGCCGCGTCACCTCCTTCATGAACCCGTGGGCCGACCAGCTCGGTTCCGGCTATCAGTTGTCGAATGCGCTGATGGCGGTGGGCCGTGGCGAATGGTTCGGCGTCGGCCTCGGCGCCTCGGTGCAGAAGCTCAACTACCTGCCGGAGGCGCACACCGACTTCATCTTCTCGGTGATCGCCGAGGAACTCGGCTTCGCCGGCGTGTGCCTGGTGATCGGCTTGTATGCGCTGCTGGTCGGGCGGGCGATGTGGGTGGGCTATCGCTGCGTCGAGATGCGTCGCCATTTCGCCGGCTATTGCGCGTTCGGCATCGCGCTGTGGATGAGCCTGCAGAGCCTGGTGTCGATCGGCGTCAACCTCGGCGTGCTGCCGACCAAGGGCCTGACGCTGCCGCTGATTTCCTCCGGCGGCTCGAGCGTGCTGATGACCTGCGCCGCGCTCGGCCTGCTGCTGCGCATTTCCTATGAGCTCGATCGTGCCGAACGCCAGGTCGCGCGCCTGCGCGGCGAAGCGGCGCAGCCGTCGGCCGGCAACATCCCGGCGACCACGCAGCCGCTGCCGAACACCGCGCCGGTGGCCGGCAAGCTGGCGACGCCGGCGCGCGGCACCAGCCGCCTGCGTCCGCGCGTCGAGCCGACGCTCGGTGGCGACGCGCCGCTCGGCTTGAGGAAGGGCGCATGAGCCTGCAGCAGGCGACCGTGATGATCCTCGCCGGCGGCACCGGCGGACATATCTTTCCCGGCCTCGCGGTCGCGCACGCGTTGCGTGCGCGGGGCGCCGCGGTGAGCTGGCTCGGCGCGGACGGCGCGATGGAGACGCGCCTGGTGCCGCAGCACGACATTCCGCTCGACACCATCGCGGTGCGCGGATTGCGCGGCAAGGGCATCGCCACGTTGCTCGGCGCGCCGCTGCGGGTGCTCGCCGCGGTGCGCGCGGCCGGCCGTGTGCTGCGCATGCGCAGGCCGCAGGTGGTGGTGAGTTTCGGCGGCTACGCGGCCGGTCCCGGCGGCCTCGCCGCCAGGCTGCGCGGGATCGCGCTCGTCGTGCACGAGCAGAACCGCGCCCCCGGCATGACCAACCGCGTGCTCGCGCGTTTCGCGCGCGCGGTCCTCACCGGGTTCCCGCAGACCTTCGGTGGCGGCCGCGAACAGGTGGTCGGCAACCCGGTGCGCAGCGAGATCGCGCAGCTGCCGTCGCCCGCGCAGCGCTTCGCCCAGCGTGCGGGCGCGCTGCGCCTGCTCGTGCTCGGCGGCAGCCAGGGCGCGCGCGCATTGAATGACTCCGTGCCGCGCGCGCTCGCCGCGCTCAAGGGGCACGTCGAAGTGCGCCACCAGTGCGGCGAGAAGCTGCGCGAAGGCGCCGAACTGGCCTATGCGCAGGCAGGCGTCGCCGCTTCGGTCGAGCCGTTCATCGCCGACATGGCGCAGGCCTACGCCTGGGCCGACCTCGTCGTCTGCCGCGCCGGTGCGCTGACGCTCGCCGAAGTGTGTGCCGCCGGCGTGGGCAGCGTGCTGGTGCCGTTCCCGCAGGCGGTGGACGATCACCAGACGCGCAACGCCGAATACCTGGTCGACCACGGGGCCGCGGTGCTGCTGCCGCAGAGCGACACGCTCGCCGAGGAGCTGCGCGCGACGATCGCCGAGCTCACGGCCGACCCCGCGCGTCGCCTGCGGATGGCGGAGGCTGCGCGTGCGCTCGCCAGGGCCGATGCCGCCGAGCGCGTGGCCGATGTCGTGCTGTCGCTGGCGGGGAGCCGCGCATGAGCACCCGGCGCCTGCTCGCCACCCGCCACCTCGCCCAGGCCGACGTCGCCCGCACCGGCGCGGGCGGCCAGCCGGCGCGCGTGCATTTCGTCGGCATCGGCGGCGTCGGCATGAGCGGGATCGCCGAGGTGCTGTGCACGCTCGGCTACCACGTGTCCGGGTCGGACAACGCCGACAACGCGACCACGCGCCGGCTTGCCGGGCTCGGCGCGACCGTGCATCGCAGCCACGCCGCCGCCAACGTGCATGGCGCCGACTGCATCGTCGTGTCCAGCGCGATCCGGCGCGACAACCCGGAGCTGATGGAGGCGCGCGCGTTGCGCATCCCGATCGTGCCGCGCGCCGAGATGCTGGCGGAACTGATGCGCTTCCGCCGCGGCATCGCAATCGCCGGCACCCATGGCAAGACCACCACGACGTCGCTCACGGCCAGCGTGCTCGGCGAAGGCGGCCTCGATCCGACCTTCGTGATCGGTGGCCAACTGCTGGCCGCCGGCGCCAACGCACGCCTCGGCGGCGGCGACTGGCTGGTGGCCGAGGCCGACGAGAGCGACGGCAGCTTCCTGCGCCTCAACCCGCTGGTCGCCGTCGTCACCAACATCGACGCCGACCACCTGGAGAACTACGGCGGCGACTTCGGCCGCGTGCAGGCGGCGTTCTCCGAATTCCTGCATCGCCTGCCGTTCTACGGCCTGGCGGTGCTGTGCATCGACGATCCCGAAGTGGCCGCGCTCGCCGCGGAGACGCCGCGCCACGTGATGACCTACGGTTTCCACGCCGACGCCGACGTGCGCGCCGAGGACGTGCGCCAGGACGGCGGCTGCATGCGCTTCACCCTGTGCCTGCCCGAGGGCGCCCGCACGCCGGTGCAGCTCGCGCTGCCGGGGCGGCACAACGTGCAGAACGCGCTCGCCGCGGCGGCGATCGGCTGGCAGCTCGGCGTCGAGCCAACCGCGATTGCAGAGGCGCTGCGCAAGTTCGCCGGCATCGGCCGCCGCTTCAACCTGCTCGCGCAACTGTCGACGGCGAAGGGTGCGACGGTGCAGTTGGTCGACGACTACGGCCACCATCCGAAGGAGCTCGAGGCGGTGTTCGCCGCGGCGCGCGGTGGCTGGCCGGACCGACGGGTCGTCGTCGCGTTCCAGCCGCATCGCTACACGCGCACGCGCGACCTGTTCGACGAGTTCGCCGCGGTGCTGTCGACGGTGGATGCGCTGGTGCTGACCGAGGTGTACCCGGCCGGCGAGGCGCCGATCGCGGGCGCCGATGCCAAGTCGCTGGCACGCGCGATCCGCACGCGCGGCCGCGTCGATCCGGTGGTGGTCGGCGGCGCCAACGAGGTGGCCGGCGTGCTGCCGGACATCCTCCAGGACGGCGACCTGCTGCTGCTGATGGGCGCGGGCGACATCGGCCATGCCGCGCAGCAGCTGGCCGTACAGGGCTTCGAAGGAGCAGGCAAGTGAGTGCTTCCGTGTTTCCGTCGCCGCGCACGACCGATCCGAAGGCGTTCGGGCGCGTCGCCGTGCTGATGGGCGGCACCAGCGCGGAGCGCGAGGTGTCGCTCGATTCCGGCCGCAACGTGCTGGAGGCGCTGCGCGCGCGGGGCGTCGATGCGCATGCGGTCGACGGCATTCCCGCGCTCGCGGTGGCGCTCGTGCACCGGCAGTTCGACCGCGTCTTCAACATCCTCCACGGCAACAAGGGCGGCGGCGAAGACGGCGTGCTGCAGGGCCTGCTCGAGGCGCTGCGCGTGCCGTACACGGGCTCGGGCGTGCTCGGCACCGCGCTCGCCATGGACAAGATCCGCAGCAAGCAGGTGTGGCTGAGCCTCGGCCTGCCGACGCCGACCTACGTGCGCCTCGCGAAGGGCGACGACGTGCACGCGGCGGCGCGTCGCATCGGCCTGCCGGTGATCGTGAAGCCGTCGTGCGAGGGATCGAGCGTCGGCGTGTCGCGCGTCTTCACCGACGCCGACCTCGATGGCGCCCTCGCGCTCGCGGCGCAGTATCCGGGCGAGCTGCTCATGGAGCAGCTGATCGAAGGCGACGAGCTCACCGTCGGCGTGCTCGGCGCGGTCGCGCTGCCGTCGATCCGCATCGTGCCGAAGGGCCAGTGGTACGACTATCACGCCAAATACGTCGCCGAGGACACGCAGTACCTGTGCCCCGGCCTCGACGGCGGCGCCGAGGACGAGATCCGCCAGCTCGCGTTGGATGCGTTCAGTGCGCTCGGCTGCAGCGGCTGGGGCCGCGTCGACGTGATGCGCGATCGCGCGAGTGGCCGCTTCTTCCTGCTCGAGGCCAACACCGCGCCGGGCATGACCAGCCACTCGCTGGTGCCGAAGGCCGCACGGCAGATGGGCCTCGACTTCGAGGAACTCTGCTGGCGCATCCTCGAGCAATCCCTCGAGGACAGGACGACGGAGGCGCCGACGCCGTGAACGCGTTGCTGCGCATCCTCGCCTGGACGCTCGCGCTCGCGCTGGTCGTGCTGCCGGTGGTCGCGGTCGTCAACGGCTGGGTCGGCGCGAGCCGCTGGCCGCTGCGTACGCTGCGGATCGAGGGCGACGTGCATCGCGTGGACACGACGCAGCTGCGCGCGACGGTACTGCCGTATGCGCGTGCCGGCTTCTTCGCGGTGCGCCTGGGCGATGCGCAGGAAGCGGTGGCGCGGCTGCCGTGGGTCGAGCGCGCGGAAGTGCGCAAGCGCTGGCCGGACGTGCTGGAGATCGGCATCGTCGAACACCAGCCGTTCGCGCGCTGGGGTGCCGACCGCGTGCTGTCGCGCCGCGGCCAGCTGTTCCCGCTGCGCGGCGCCGCGGTGCCGGCAGGGTTGCCGCTGCTGGATGGCCCGGATGCGCGCGTGCCGGACGTCGTCGCGCTCTACAACGAGGCGAACACGCTGTTCGCGCCCGGCGGACTGTCCGTGCGCGAAGTCGCGCTCGATCGCCGCGGCAGCTGGTCGCTCATCCTCTCGAACGACACGCGGGTCGTGGTCGGCAGCCAGGAACCGCAGGCGCGCCTGACTCGCTTCGCGCGCCTGCTGCCGCAGCTGCTGTCGCAGAAGCAGCAGCCGCTGCTGCGCGCCGATCTCCGCTACACGAATGGTTTCGCGCTGAGCTGGCCCGGGGCCGTGCAGGCGCCGCACGCGCAAGGACAGACATGAACCGCAAAGGCGACAAGTCGCTCATCGTCGGGCTCGACATCGGCACCTCGAAGGTGGTCGCGCTGGTGGGCGAGTATTCCCCCGGCAATGCAATCGAGGTGATCGGCATCGGCTCGCACGAGTCGCGCGGCCTGCGCCGCGGCGTGGTGGTCGACATCGACTCCACCGTGCAGTCGATCCAGCGCGCGATCGAGGAAGCCGAGCTGATGGCCGGCTGCGAGATCCGCTCGGTGTACGCGTCGATCTCCGGCAACCACATCCAGTGCCGGAATTCGCAGGGCATCGCACCGATCCGCGACGGCGAGGTCACCTATGCCGACCTCGACCGCGTGCTGGAAGCGGCGAAGGCGGTCGCGGTGCCCGCGGACCAGAAGATCCTGCATGCCATCCCGCGCGACTACGTGCTCGACGACTCGCAGGAAGGCATCCGCAACCCGGTCGGCATGAGCGGCGTGCGCCTGGAGGTGCATGCGCACCTCGTCATCTGCGCGCAGTCGGCCGCGGCCAACATCAGCAAGTGCGTGCAGAAGTGCGGGTTGCAGGTCGACGACCTGATCCTCGGCGTGCTCGCATCGAGCCAGGCCGTGCTCACCGCCGACGAGCGTGAGCTCGGCGTGGTGCTGGTCGACATCGGCGCCGGCACCACCGACATCGCGGTGTTCGTGCACGGCGCGATCGCGCACACGGCGTCGCTGCCGATCGCCGGCGACAAGGTCACCGAGGACATCGCGCACATGCTGCGCACGCCGACGCCCGAGGCCGAGCAGATCAAGGTGCGTTACGCGTGCGCGCTGGCGCAGCTGGCGACGTCGGAAGAGTCGATCCAGGTGCCGAGCGTGGGCGACCGCCCGCCGCGCCGTCTGCCGCGCCAGTCGCTGGCGCAGGCGGTGCAGGCGCGTTACGAGGAAATCTTCGAGATGGTGCAGGCGGAGCTGCGTCGCAGCGGCTTCGAGCAGCACGTGCGCGCGGGCATGGTCCTGACCGGTGGCGCCGCGAAGATGGAAGGCGTGGTCGAACTGGCCGAGGAGATGCTGCAGATGCCGGTGCGCGTGGGCATCCCGCAGCACGTGACGGGTCTCGGCGAGGTGGTCGGCAATCCGGTGCACGCGACGGGCGTCGGCCTGCTGCTGATGGGCAGCCAGATCGAGCATCCGCGCCGCCCCGTGCTGCCGACCGGGCGCGCGGGGAGCTTCCTGACCAAGTTGAAGAACTGGTACCGCGGCGAATTCTAGTCAATGCGAAAGATTGGGCTTCCAGCCGCAACTTTCGCGCGAACGAGTCAGGCAACGCCTGCACCGTTCGCCGGACCGGACGGGGTCCGGGCCGCCGGCACATCCCTGTGCCGGAACGTGGGCAGGCGGAGCGGCGTAGTGATTTGCAGTGGTGCAACCCGATTGACACACAGCGGCACATAACAACGAGGACACGGACATGGCGCACTTCGAACTGGTGGAAAAGATGGCCCCGAACGCGGTCATCAAGGTGGTCGGCGTGGGCGGCGGCGGCGGCAACGCGGTCGCGCACATGGTCAACGGCAGCGTGGACGGCGTGGAGTTCATCACCGCGAACACCGATGCGCAGGCGATCAAGAACTGCGGCGCCAAGCTGCAGCTCCAGCTCGGCAGCAACGTCACCAAGGGCCTCGGCGCCGGCGCCAACCCGGAAGTCGGCCGCCAGGCCGCGCTCGAGGATCGCGAACGCATCATGGACGCGCTGCAGGGCGCCGACATGGTGTTCATCACCGCCGGCATGGGCGGCGGCACCGGCACCGGCGCGGCGCCGGTCGTGGCGCAGCTCGCGAAGGAGATGGGCATCCTCACCGTCGCGGTCGTCACCAAGCCGTTCCCGTTCGAGGGCCGCCGCCGCATGCAGGTCGCGCTCAAGGGCATCGAGGAACTGAGCCAGCATTGCGATTCGCTGATCACCATCCCGAACGAAAAGCTCATCACCGTGCTCGGCCGCAACGCGACGATGATCCAGGCGTTCCGCGCGGCCAACGACGTGCTGCTGGGCGCGGTGCAGGGCATCGCCGACCTGATCGTCCGACCGGGCCTGATCAACGTCGACTTCGCCGACGTGCGCACCGTGATGAGCGAGATGGGCCTCGCGATGATGGGCACCGGCAGCGCCCGCGGCGACGACCGCGCGCAGGCCGCGGCCGAATCCGCGATCCAGAATCCGCTGCTCGACGACGTCAACCTGTCCGGCGCCAACGGCATCCTGGTCAACATCACCGCCGGCCCCGACTTCACCATGGCCGAGTTCGACGAGGTCGGCCGCACCGTCGAGGGCTTCGCCTCGGAGGATGCGACCGTCGTCATCGGCACCGTGCTCGATCCGGACATGCAGGACGAGGTCAAGGTCACCGTGGTCGCGACCGGCCTCAACCGCGCAACGGCGCGGCAGGCCGTGCGTGGCCATGGCGAGGGGCGCGCCGATTTCCGCGAGGAGCGCCGTCCGCAGGTGCAGCTGGTGCACGGCCGCCGCGACGGGACCACCGGCATGCTGATCGATGCCGTCGCCGATCCGTACCAGCCGGGCAACAGCCTGGCCTCGGGCCTGCGCCGCAGCGCGGCCGAGCCGTCCACCCCGGCGGTCGCCGACTTCGGCAACGACACCAGCTACCTCGACATTCCGGCGTTCCTGCGCCGCCAGGCCGACTGAAGTCCCCGTCCCGGCGGAGGCCGGGCCACCCGCCCCGGTTTCGCCGGGGCGCGGGTGGGGTTCCATGTCCCTTTGCCGCCGGGCTCCAACCCGGCGGCTTTCTGGCGGCAGGCCCGCCCCTGAATGCCTGCTGCAATGCGGTGCCGTTTCCGTTCAGGTAGCGCGGACTGCGTGCTAGGCTTCCGTCCCTGCCACGGCCGTCCCGCCGTTGCTTCCCGCGCCACCCACGCCTGGCCCGATGCTCGCGCAACGCACCCTCAAGAACGTGATCCGCGCCACTGGCGTCGGCCTGCACAGCGGCGACAAGGTCTACCTGACCCTGCGCCCGGCGCCGGTCGACACGGGGATCGTGTTCCGTCGCGTCGACCTCGATCCGGTGGTCGAGATCCCGGCCGACGCCGGTCTGGTCACCGAGACGATGCTGTGCACCGGCCTGTCGCGCGACGGCGGCAAGGTGATGACGATCGAGCACCTGATGTCGGCGTTCGCCGGCCTCGGCATCGACAATGCGTACGTCGACCTGTCGGCGCCCGAGGTGCCGATCATGGACGGCTCGGCCGGCCCGTTCGTCTTCCTGCTGCAGTCGGCCGGCATCGCCGAGCAGAGCGCGCCAAAGCGCTTCCTCCGCGTGCTGGCGCCGGTGGAAGTGCGCGACGGCGACAAGGTCGCGCGCTTCGAGCCCTACGACGGCTTCCGCCTCGGTTTCACCGTGCAGTTCGATCATCCGGCCATCCCGAGCTCGCTCTCGCGCGCCGAAGTCGATTTCTCCAGCGTGGCCTACATCAAGGAAGTCAGCCGCGCGCGCACCTTCGGCTTCATGCGCGACCTCGAGTTCATGCGCGAGCGCAACCTCGGGCTCGGCGGCTCGATGGACAACGCGATCGTGCTCGACGAGTTCCGCGTGCTGAACGACGACGGCCTGCGCTACGCCGACGAGTTCGTGCGCCACAAGATCCTCGATGCGGTCGGCGACCTGTACCTCGCCGGCCACGCCATCCTCGGTGCCTTCGAGGGCTACAAGTCGGGCCACGCGCTCAACAACAAGCTGGTGCGGGCGCTGCTGGCCGAGCGCACCGCCTGGGAAGAGGTCACCTTCTCCGACGCCGCCGACGCGCCGCTCGGTTACGGCGCCCTCGTCACGGCCTGACCGTCACGCGCCGACGGGCGGCAGCCGCCTTTAACGCAACCCTAGCGTTTTCTTAGCCTTCCGGACTGCGGGTTTAACGCTTGCGCGAGGCCCGGCGGGTAGGATGCGCGCTTCCTTCGGCCGGGGGTGTGTCCACGGCCGGGGTCAGGCCCCGTCCTTGTCCGGCTTCGGACCGAGCGCGGCCAGTGCAGCCTGCAACGCCGCGCGTGCGGTTGCCGACATCGGCGCAGGGGTGCGCTGCTCCGGGGGTCCCGGATGCAGCGGGTTGGTCGTCACCTTGACCACCAATTCGCCGACTTCGAGCCCGACGGACCGGGCCGCGTCGAGGAGTTCGCTGGCCGCGTAGCGCAGGCGCGCGTGCCAGACCGGCGAATCGACGAGAAAAACCAGGCGGGCGCCGTCCACGTTGGCAAGCCGCGCATGCACGGCGAGCCCCGGCGGGAGCAGCGGCCGCAGGCGTTGGTCGAGGGCGTCGAGCCAGAGCGCTCGACGGATCGGATCGCCGCCCCCGCTGGCGAACAGCGCGTCGAGCGCGGTACGCGGCGGGCCAGGCTGCTTTGGAGCCGGGCCGGCGGGCCCCGGCGGCAACGAACGGGAGGCGGACATCGCGATGACCTTGCAGGAACTGCTCCACGTTACCCGCGCGGGCCTCTTCCGGGGGGCGCGCCGGTGCCGCGTCGCCGTGCGCCGCCAGCCGACGCTGGCGATCGTCCTGCTGCTCGCCGTTGGCGTGGCCGGCGGCGCGGGC
>JABFWF010000036.1 GCA_013362405.1 Lysobacter sp.
GGATCCGAAGGACACCAAGTCGCTGACCAACGCCGTGGTGCTGTACCAGCAGGCCTAGGCGTTCGACAAGGCGAACGCGCTGCTGCTCGAGGCCAAGGCCAAGACCGGGCTGGATGCGGACGGCTACCGGGCGCTGTACGTCGGCCAGCTGAGCGCCGGCAAGGACAAGGACGCGCTGGCGACGATCGACGAGGGCCTGGCCAACGGCAAGATCGCGCAGGACGACAAGCTCGCCAACGCCTACACGGTGCTCGCGCAGAACGCCTACGCGGCCGGCGACGGCAAGGGCGCGATCGCGCTGTACCGCAAGGCGGCGCCGATCTCCGCCGACGGGGAGCCGTCGCTCAACCTCGCCCGCGTGCTGATGAACGAGGGCCGTCTGGCGGAGGCGAAGCAGGCGGCCCAGCAGGCCCTGGACAAGGGCCTGAAGCGTCCGGAAGACGCGAAGAAGATCCTCGCCAAGAAAGGCAAATGATTCTCCGCCAAGCGGTTGGTATCCGGCCCCTTGGTTGGTATAAGCTTGGAAGTTCCGTGGCCGCTACCCGCGCTCACGGCTTGACATCATCCGAGGCGCCTCGGCGCCCGGTCCTCACCCGAGTTTCTCCCGCATGACGCCACGCTTGCCGATCGACAAGAACGACGACCGCGCTGTTGGTCTCAACTGGCCGCGCATCGCCGGCATGTCCTTCGTGATTGCCGTACATGCCGCGGCGCTGATGCTGCTGCTGGCCCCGGTCACCCCGCCCGGCGCGGAGAAGCAGGAAGAAGACGTCACCCGGGTGACCTTCATCGAGCCCCCGCCCCCGCCGCCGCCGCCGCCGCCGCCGCCGAAGGAGCCGCCGAAGGAGATCAAGCTCACGCCGACTCCGACGCCGCCGACCCCGACGCCGACCCCGCCGCCGCCGGAACCGCCGGTGGTGCTGGACCAGCCGACCCCGATGTCGACCCAGGCCGCGCCCCCGGCGCCGCCCGCGCCGACCCCGCCGCCGGCCGTGCCGTCGCGCAACACCAGCGACCTGCGCGCGAGCATCTGCTCCAAGCCGTCGATGGCGCCGCTGATCGTGGCCCTGCAGAAGTCCGGCGCGTCCACGGCCGACCTCTCGCTGCACCTGGTGTTCACCGCCGACGGCAGCGTCACCTCGGTGAGCGTGGTGAAGAGCAGCCGCGACCGTGACCTCGACCGTGCCGCGCAGAGTTGGGCGCGTGCGGTGAAGCTGTGCCCGGGCGCCCCGGGCGACGGCATCCTGCCCTTCAGCTTCTCGCTCGACTGATCCGGGCGGAAGCGACCGCCCACGTTTTTGTTGCACCGCTGTAACCAGGCCTCACACATCCACTACAAAAGGTAAGCGTCATGCTGCAGGAAACCACCAACGCCGCCGCTGCGACCGGAGGCAACGCCGCCGCCGCCCTGACGCAGATGGGCGTCGACCATCTGCTCGGCGAGATGACGGCCAACCCGGGTGCCTACGCGGTCTCCTGGGCGGTCCTCATCACCCTAACCCTGATGTCGGCGATGTCGATCTACTGGATCGTCATCAACTTCTTCAAGAACGTCGCGCTCCGCCGCAACGCCGACCGCGTGGTCAGCACGTTCTGGGAAACCCCGAACGCGCAGGACGCGATCCGCTACATGGAAGAGCAGCCGCGCAGCGAGCCGTTCTCGAAGATCGCCCTCGACGCCGCCCAGGCCGCCGCGCACCACCAGCGCCACGAAGGCTCGCGCCTGGTCGAGTCGCTGAACCGCTCCGAGTTCGTCGACCGCGCCCTGCGCCAGGCCGTCACCCGCGAGTCGATGCGCCTCGAGTCCGGCCTGACCGTGCTCGCCACCGTCGGTTCGACCGCTCCGTTCGTCGGTCTGCTCGGCACCGTGTGGGGCATCTACGGCGCCCTGATCCGCATCGGCGCTTCGGGCCAGGCTTCGATCGACGCCGTCGCCGGCCCGGTGGGTGAGGCGCTGATCATGACCGCGCTCGGTCTGTTCACCGCGATCCCGGCGGTGCTGGCGTACAACTTCTTCGTCCGCCTGAACCGCGTCACCTACAACAAGTTCGATACCTTCGCGCACGACCTGCACGACTTCTTCGCCACCGGCGCCCGCGTGGGCGAAGCCCCGGCCAAGCGCTGAGTCATTGCAAGCAAGCCGTTCGATAGCGAAGCGATAGCACTACGGAGTTCGGCCGATGGCCTTCAGCACTGGCAACGAAAGCGGCGCCCCGATGTCGGAGATCAACGTCACGCCCCTCGTGGACGTGATGCTGGTCCTCCTGATCATCTTCATGATCACGGCGCCGCTGATGTCGCACAAGATCAAGGTGGAGCTGCCTCAGGCCAACCTTGAGCACCGCGACGAGAAGCTGCCGCCGGCACCGCCGGTCACGGTCACGGTGACCGAGGACGGCAAGCTGTACTGGAACGATTCGCTGGTCACCCACGACTTGCTGGAAAGCCAGCTGTCGGTGGCCGCGCAGCGCACCCCGCAGCCGGAAGTCCAGATCCGCGCCGACGACACGACCAAGTACCACATCATCGAGGACGTGGTGAACACGGCCCAGATGCAGGGCATCGCCAAGGTCGGGTTCGTCGCCACCAAAGAACGGCCGCGCTGAGGAGCACGCACGATGGCATTCAGTACCAACTCCGGCGGCGGTCCAATGGCCGACATCAACGTCACGCCCCTCGTGGACGTGATGCTGGTGCTGCTGATCATCTTCATGGTGACCGCGCCGATCCTCTCGTATCCGATCGACATCGACCTGCCGCAGAAGGTGCTGAACCCGCCGCCGCAGACCAAGGAGCCGCCGCCGCCGGTTCGCCTGCGCATCGACGCGTCCGGCCAGGTGTTCTGGAACGACAGCCCGACGCCGGTCTCCGCGCTGAAGAGCATGATGGAGACCGAGGTCGAGCGCGATCCGAGCAACCAGCCGACGCTGGAGATCGACACCAACGGCGAAGCGGACTACGGCGTGCTCGCCAAGGTGCTGGCGACCGCCCGCAACGCGCAGATGCAGAAGATCGGCTTCGTGAAGAAGCAGTAACGCAACAACGCAAGCGCAGTACCGGCGCACCGCGCCACGACGCTTACCAACCTCTTGGGCCGCCCACCGGGCGGCCCTTCTTTTTGCCTCAGGCCGGTTGGCACGCGCCGCTGGTGCAGGACGCGGGTGGCAAAACGCGCGAGGCGGGCGTGGCGTCGATCCGATGCGGCGACGTGCGGTGCGTGCCGCCAGCAGGCGTGGGCGGACGAGCCGCAAAAGGTCGAGGCGTGACCGGGACTGGTTTGCCCGGATGCGATCGACCAGGCGTGGCCGCGCGCCTTCAGCGCAGCCGCGCGGCGTAGCGCCTGCCCACGTGCCGGCTGATGTAGGTGCTGAGCCGTTGTCCTTCCCGCGCCAGCGCCTTCATGTGCTCCACATGGAAGCGGCCCGGGCAGTCGTAGTTGTAGAGGTACACATGCCCGTCGCCGAACTCCACCGCCAGACCCTGCGGCAGGTCGGCGAAGGCCGCCACGCCCGAACGCCCGCTCTCGTTGCGATAGCGCTGCAGTCGGAGCCTCGCGGGGGAAAGTTCGGCTTCCATGGCGGCCCGATCCTAGGAAAGGCCCGGTGTGCGGCGCATGAAGTGGATGGCGCGCGCGGCGACGCAGCCGCTGAGACGCGTCGTCGATAGACTGGGCAGCGTCGCCCGGACTCCCGCTCGTCCGCCGCCATGTCGCCAACGCCGATGTCGCAGATGTTGATCCTCCTTGCCGTGCCGCTGACCGGGTTGCTGGTCTATCTCGCGTTGGCCCGGCTGCTGCGCCTGCGCCAGGCGTCGCCGTCCGACGCATCGCTGCTGCGCGAGGAGCGCGACCGCCTCGCCACGGAGGTGGCCGCATTGCGGGCCGACGATGTCCGCCAGGCGGCCGAACTGGCGCGCCTGGAAGAGCGGGCCGCGGCCGTGGCGCGGCTGGAGGCCGAGCTGCGCGCCGCCGACGAACGCGCACGGTCCGCGGATGTGCGCGCGCGCGCTGGCGAGCAGACGCAGATCGAGCGCGAGGAGGCCATGCGCCAGCTGCAGGCGCGCCTCGCCGGCGCCGACGAAGTGCAGGCAGGCCTGCGCGCGAAGCTGTCGCAACTGGAACGCGAGCAGGTCGAAGCCACTACCCACCTCGCCCACAGCGAGCGTGCCAACGCCGAGATGCGCGCTTTCCTCGAGGATGCGCGCGCGCGACTGTCGGCGACTTTCGCCGAACTCGCCGGCAAGACGTTCGACGAACGCGCGCAGCGCGCGGCGCAGCAGTCGAAGGGCGACCTCGAGGCGCTGCTCAAGCCCTTTGCCGAACGCCTTGACGGCTTCCGCCAGCGCGTCGACACGCTGTACGGCGAGGAGGCGAAGGAGCGCGCGGCGCTCGCCGGTGCGGTCAACGAACTGAAGACCCTCAACCAGGACATGGCCACGCAGGCCGCCGCACTCACCCGCGCGTTGAAGGGCAACGCCAAGGTGCGCGGCGACTGGGGCGAGCTGATGCTGGAAAACGTGCTGCGCGGCTCCGGCCTCGAGGAAGGCGCGCATTACGAACGGCAGCAGTCGAGTGTCGACGACGATGGCCGCCGCCTGCGTCCCGACGTGGTCGTGCGCCTGCCCGGCGAGCGCCGCATCGTGGTGGACAGCAAGGTCAACCTGGTGGCGTGGGAGGAGGCGATGAACGCCGACACGCCCGAAGCGCAGCAGGAGGCGCTGCGCCGACACGCGGTCGCGTTGCGCCAGCATGTGCGCGACCTCGCCGACCGCAACTATCCGCGCGCGGTCGGCGCCTCCGCGCTCGACGTCACCGTCGCCTTCGTGCCGATCGAAGGCGCGCTGTCGGCGGCGCTGGGTTTCGATGCCGCATTGCAGGGGGAAGCCTTCGAGCGCGGCGTGGTGTTCGCTTCGCCCAATACGCTGATGGCGGTGCTCCGCGTGGTCGACCGGATCTGGACGCGCGAGAAGATCCAGAAGCAGGCGCTGGAGATCAGCAGGGCCGGCGGCCTGCTGCTGGATGCGCTGATCGGCTTCCTCGACGACTTCAAGGAAGTGGGCAGCAGCCTGGAGGACGCGACGGAAGCGTTCCGCTCCGCGCGCAACCGGCTGGAGCAGTCCAGCCAGGCGGTACTGCCGCGCGCGCGACGGCTGGTCGAACTGGGCGCCAAGGGCAAGCGCGCGTTGCCCGATGACCTGGTGCCGGACGACGCCGGCGACGTTGCGGCGATGGTCGGCGGCGAGCTGCCGCCGGCCTGATCGTCAGCGCACCCGCTCCGGCATCGGCATCGCGTCGACCGGCACGCTCGGGTTGGTGCTGTCTTCCTGCAGGTAGTCCGGCAGCGAGTCCTGGCTCTTCTGCTGGTCGCCGAAGATCTGGTAATTGCGGCGCTGCAACCACGCGTCGCGCACCAACATGTAGTCGTCCGCCGCGCCCTCGCGCATGCTGTCGACCGCGAACAGCTGGGTGCGGATGTCGACCAGCTGCAGGCCCTGCAGGAACACCCGCACCCTGTCCTCCTCGATGTGCGGCAGCGGCGCGAGCGGTGCATCGCCGGCCATACCGACCACGTCACGCACCGTGCGCGGGCCGAACAGCGGCAGCTCGACGTAGCGCGAACGCCGCCAGCCCCACACGCCGAGCGTCTGCCCGAAGTCCTCGCTGTGGAAGGGCAGGTGCGCGTCGCTGGCCGGGTCGAACAGGCCGCCGACGCCGAGCGTGGTGTTGAGCGCGAACCTCCCGAGCGCCTGTGCCGCCTGTACCGGCTTTCCCTGCAGCAGCGCGTTGACCGCAGTGACCGGCTGGCCGAGGTTGCTGAAGAAATTGCTGACGCCCAACCGCACCGGGCGCGGCACCGTGGCGACGTAGGCCTGCGCCAGCGGCTTGGCGACGTGGCGGTCGACGCCGTTGTTGAAGCGGTGCACCTTGCGGTTCCACTTCTCCCACGGATCGAAGCTTTCCGGCAGCTGCGCGGGCGGTGGCAGGGTGGAATCGGCGACCGGGTTGTACTCCTGGCTGCCGTAGATCGCGTCGTAATCCTGCTCGGCCTGCGTCGGTGTGCCGTTGTCCACGTTGCGGCCGGCCGTCGCGGCGTGTGCCTTGTCAGGCGGTGGAACGGACGCTTCGCCTGGC
>JABFWF010000071.1 GCA_013362405.1 Lysobacter sp.
GTGATGTAGCGCACCGACAGCGCCGCGCCACCGCGCGCGTCGCCGTCCGTCTTGGTGAGCTCGCCGCCGGTGAGCGGCAGCGCTTCGCTGAAATGCTTCGCGGTCGTCGCGGCGTCCTGGCCGGTCATCGCGTCGACCACGAACAGCGTTTCGACCGGCGCCACGGCGGCGTGCAGTGCCTTGATCTCGGCCATCATCGCGGCATCGATCGACGTGCGGCCCGCGGTGTCGACGATCAGCACGTCGACGTAGGACTTGCGCGCGTCGGCGATCGCGGCGCGCACGATGTCTTCGGGCTTCTGCGACGGATCGGACGGGAAAAAGGCGACGTCGACCTGCTGCGCGAGCGTCTTCAGCTGCTCGATCGCCGCCGGGCGGTAGACGTCGGCGGAGACGACCATCACCTTCTTCTTGCGGCGCTCCTTGAGGTGCTTCGCAAGCTTGCCGACGGTGGTGGTCTTGCCCGCGCCCTGCAGGCCTGCCATCAGCACGACGGCAGGCGGCGACACCGCGAGGTTCAGGTCGCTCGCCTGCGCGCCCATCACCGCGGTGAGCTCGTCGCGCACGACCTTGATCAGCGCCTGGCCCGGCGTGAGCGACTTCAGCACTTCCTGGCCGACCGCGCGCACCTTGATGCGCTCGACCAGCGCCTGCACCACCGGCAGCGCGACGTCCGCCTCGAGCAGCGCGATGCGCACTTCGCGGAGCGATTCGCGGATGTTCTCTTCCGTGAGCCGGCCGCGGCCGCGCAGGCGCTCGATGGTGCCGGACAGGCGCTGGGTGAGGGATTCGAACATGGACGCGACGGCAGGCGAAAACGGGCGCGGATTATAGCCCGCACGCGCGCGCTTCCCTTGAACGCCACGCGACCTGCGACGGGCCGCCAGGCAGCTGTGCGACACTCGCGCGATGGTCTTCGCCTTCGTTGCCCTCGCCTGCTATCTCCTCGCCACCGCGTTGCTGGTGCGCTCGCTCGCGCAGGGCGGCGACGCGTCGCGCGGCTGGATCGCGCCCGCCGGCATCGCCCTGCTCTTCCATGCGGGCTTCCACGCGGCCGCCTGGCACGAGGCCGCGGGACTGGACCTCCACTTCTTCGCCGCGCTGTCGCTGGTGGGGCTCGGCATGGCGACGCTGACCACGCTGGTCGGCTCGGGCGGGCGCATGGCCGCGCTCGGTGGCGTCGTCTTTCCGCTCGCGGCAGGCTCGCTGATGGGCTACGCCGCCTATGGGCATGTCCGGGCCGAAGGCCTCGACTGGCGCCTGCAGCTGCATGCCTGGTGCGCGCTGCTCGCCTACGCCACGCTCGCCGTCGCGGCACTGCTGGCGATCATGCTGTGGGTGCAGGAACGCGCGCTGCGCCAGCGCCAGGTGCACGGCTGGCGGCGCGCGCTGCCGCCGCTGACCGAGCTGGAAACGCTGCTGTTCCGGACCATCGCGGTCGGCTTCGCTCTCCTCACCGCAACGCTGCTGACCGGCGCGCTGTTCGTCGAGAACCTGTTCGCCCAGCACCTGATCCACAAGACCGTGCTGAGCGTGCTGTCGTGGCTCGCCTTCGGATGGCTGCTGCTCGGCCGCTGGCGCTTCGGCTGGCGTGGCCAGACCGCGGTGCGGTGGACGCTGTCGGCGATGGCCCTGCTGCTGCTGGCGTTCTTCGGCAGCAAGTTCGTGCTGGAGCTGGTGCTGCACCGGACGGTGTAGCAACCGAGCCTCAGGCCTCCGCGCGCCTGCCGGGCGGCACCCCGGGCGACCACATGTGCAGGAACCTGAACGACAGTTTGGTTGCTGACACAATATTTGCATTGACAACTATTTCCGGGGCGAGCACCATGCGCGCCCCATGAACACTGCCCTTCCCCCCAGCGCCTGCAACGGCTCCAGCCTCGGCCTGCTGTTCCGCCAGGTCCGCGACTCCATGTGGGCGCAGATGGAGCGCGAGCTGGCCGCCGCCGGCCATGCGCTGAACTTCAGCCAGTTCATCACCATCAAGACGCTCGCCGGCGGCAACGCCAGCGTGACCGAACTGGCGCGCGCGGCCTACCTGCACCCGGGCGCCATGACCCGCCTGCTCGACAAGCTGGAGGCGCGCGGCATCCTCGAGCGTGTCGCCGATCCAGCCGACCGCCGCGTCCTGCACGTTCACCTGACCCCGGTCGGCGTTGCGATATGGAAGGACATCAACGAGTGCGCCATGCGGGTGCACGAACTCGCCACCGCCCGCATGAGCGACGCCGAGCAGGCTGCGCTGACCCGCCTGCTCAAGCAGGTTCGCGACAACCTCACTCCCGGAGCCTAGGAATGGCCCCCTCCCCGTTCCCCGCGCGGCTGCTTCCAGCCGCGTTGTCCACCGCATTGCTCCTCGCCGGCTGCGCGAGCACCCATGGCATCGCTCCTGCCGGCAAAGCGCTCGATGCCGATGCGCTCGGCGCCTCGCGCAGCCTGTCCGGCGCGCATGGTTCCGATGCCACGTTCCCGCAGCGGGACTGGTGGAAGGCGCTCGGCGATCCGCAGCTCGACGCGCTCATCGACGAGGCCCTCGCCGGCACGCCCACGCTGGCGCTCGCCGATGCGCGCACGCGCCAGGCGGTCGCCCAGGCCGGCCTCGCCGACGCCGAGCGCCAGCCGGTCGTCGCCACCTCCGGGCAGTACTCCGGCCTGCGCATTCCCGCGTCGGTCGCGCCGCCACCGCTGGGCGGTTCGTACAAGGGCATCTACCTGCTCGGCCTCAACTTCAAGTATTCGCCCGACCTGTGGGGCGGCCAGCGCGCGAAGTGGCAGGCCGCGCTCGGCCAGGCACGCGCCGCCGAGGTCGAGGCGCAGGACGCGCGATTGCTGCTCGCCTCCAACGTGGCGAAGGCTTATGTCGGTTTCGCGCAGGCGCATGCCGCGTTCGACGTCGCCACCGCCGAACAGCAGCGTTCCGCCGGCCTGCTCGCGCTCGGCCGCCAGCGCGTGCACGCCGGACTCGACAACCAGCTCACCCTGCACCAGGCCGAAAGCGCCGTCGACGCAGCCAAGGCGCAGCAACAGGCCGCGCAGCAGCAGATCGACGCCGCGCGCAACGCGCTCGCCGCGCTGCTCGGCAAGGGCCCGGATCGCGGGCTGGCGATCACCAAGCCCGCATTGCTGTCCGCGCCGCCCGCGGGCGTGCCCGACGTGGTGCCGAGCGAACTGCTCGGCCATCGCCCCGACGTCGTGGCCGCGCGCTGGCAGGTCGAGTCCGCCTAGCACGGCATCAAGGCATCGAAGACCGCCTTCTATCCGACGGTCAACCTGAGCGCGCTGGTCGGCGTCGCCGCCGGTTCGCTCGGCGACCTGTTCAACAGCAACGCACTGCTCGTGCAGGGCGGCCCGGCGATCAGCCTGCCGATCTTCGACGGCGGCCGTCTGCGCAACCAGCTGGACGCGAGCGACGCGCAGTACGACCTCGCCGTCGCCGGCTACAACCAGACGCTGGTCGGCGCGCTGCGCGAAGTAGTCGACGCGTTGCAGGCCGCGCGCGCCCTGGATGCGCAACTCGCCTCCACGCAGCAGGCGCGCGATGCGGCGCAGGCGGCGCTCTCGCTCGCCACCCAGCGCTACCGCGCGGGCCTCGGCACCCAGCTCGACGTGCTCGCCGCGCAGCAGCCGCTGCTGCGGATCGACCAGCAGCTCGCCGCGCTGCGCGCGCAGCGCCTCGACGCCGCCATCGACCTCGACCGCGCGCTCGGCGGCGGCCTCGTCCTCACCTCTCCCGACGCCAACACCGACATCGCCAAGGCCCTCACGCCATGACCACCGAGATGAACCCCACCGTCGCGGCACCCGCGCCGCAGAAGAACGGCAAGCGCAAGCGCGCCCTGCTGATCCTGGCGACGGCGGTGGTCGTGGTCGGCATCGGCTGGCTGCTGTACCACGTTTTCGTCGGCCGCTGGCACGAGGACACCGACGACGCCTACGTGCAGGGCAACATCGTCAGCATCACGCCGCAGACGGTGGGCACGGTCACGAGCATCGGCGCCGATGACGGCATGAAGGTGCGCGCCGGCCAGGTGCTGGTGCAGCTGGATCCGAACGACGCGCAGGTCGCCTACGCGCAGGCCGTCGCCAACCTCGCCGGCACGGTGCGCCAGGTGCGCGGGCTGTACAGCGCGGTGGGCGCCGGGCAGGCCGACATCCAGGCGCAGCAGGTCGCGGTGCAGAAGGCGCGTGCCGACGTCGCGCGGCGCGAAGGCCTGGTCGCCACCGGCGCGGTGTCCGCGGAAGAGCTGTCGCATGCACGCGAGGCGCTCGCGGCGGCGCAGGCCGCGCTCGCCGCGTCCGGCGAGCAACTGTCGCGCAACCGCGCGCTGGTCGACGCCACCACCGTGCGCGACCAGCCGCAGGTGCAGGCGGCGGCCGCGCAGCTGCGCAACGCCTTCCTCAACGTGCAGCGCACGCGCATCGTCGCGCCGGTGTCCGGTTACGTCGCCAGGCGCAGCGTGCAGCTCGGCCAGCGCGTGCAGCCCGGGATCGCGCTGATGACGATCGTGCCGCTCGAGCAGCTGTGGGTGGAGGCGAACTTCAAGGAGACGCAGCTGGAACGGATGCGCATCGGCCAGCCGGTGGAACTGAAGTCCGACCTCTACGGCGGCGACGTCACCTTCCACGGCCGCGTCACCAGCCTCGGCCTCGGCACCGGCAGCGCGTTCTCGCTGCTGCCGGCGCAGAACGCCAGCGGCAACTGGATCAAGATCGTGCAGCGCGTGCCGGTGCGCGTCGACCTCGATGCGAACGAACTCGCGAAGCATCCGCTGCGCCTCGGCCTGAGCATGAGCACCGACGTCAGCCTGCGCGACCAGAACGGCCCGGTGCTGGCCAGCGCGCCGCCGGAAAAGCCGCTGCTCACGACCCAGGCCTACGACCAGCAGCTCAAGGACGCCGACGCGCTGATCGACCGCGTGGTGCGCGAGAACCTGCCGCGCGGCGGTCGCTGAGGATTCGATGGCTGCATCGCCTTCCACAGCGGGCGGCGACGTCCCACGCCCGGTGCCCGCCGGGCCGGCGAACGGCTTCCGCCCGCCGAACCTCGCGCTGACGACGCTCGGCCTCGCGCTGGCGTCGTTCATGCAGGTGCTCGACACCACGATCGCGAACGTCTCGTTGCCGACGATTTCCGGCAACCTCGGCGCGAGCGCGAACCAGGCGACGTGGGTCATCACCTCATTCGCGGTCAGCAACGCCATCGCGCTGCCGCTGACCGGCTACATGGTGCGTCGCTTCGGCGAACTGAAGCTGTTCACCTGGGCGACGCTCGCCTTCGTGATCGCCTCGCTGCTGTGCGGCCTGGCCAACAGCATGGGCCTGCTGGTGCTGGCGCGCGCCCTGCAGGGCTTCGTCGCCGGACCCATGTACCCGGTCACGCAGGCGCTGCTGATCTCGATCTATCCACCGCAGAAGCGCGGCCAGGCCATCGCGCTATTGGCGATGGTGACGGTCGTCGCGCCGATCGCCGGCCCGATCCTCGGCGGCTGGATCACCGACAACTACAGCTGGGAATGGATCTTCTTCATCAACATTCCCATCGGCATCTTCGCCAGCACGGTGGTCGGTTCGCAGTTGAAGGGCCGGCCGGAGCGGCTCGAGAAGCCGAAGATGGACTACGTCGGCCTTGCCACGCTCATCCTCGGCGTGGGCGCGCTGCAGGTCCTGCTCGACCTGGGCAACGACGAGGACTGGTTCAACTCGCCCAAGATCGTGGTCCTCGGCGTGGTGTCGCTGCTGGCGCTGGCGGTATTCGTGATCTGGGAACTCACCGACCGCGATCCGATCGTCAACCTGCGCCTGTTCCGCCACCGCAACTTCAGCGCCGGCACGGCCGCGATGGTGGTCGCCTACGCGGCCTTCTTCTCCGTCGGCCTGCTGGTGCCGCTGTGGCTGCAGCGCAACCTTGGCTACACGGCGATCTGGGCCGGCTTCGCCAGCGCGCCCATCGGCATCCTGCCGGTGCTGCTGACGCCGCTGGTCGGCAAGTACGCACCGAAGATGGACCTGCGCTGGCTGGCGACATTCGCCTTCATCGTGATGGCGGCGACGAGCTTCATCCGCGCCGGCTTCAACCTTGACGTCGACTTCGCGCGCGTGGCGGAAGTGCAGCTGCTGCAGGGGCTCGGCGTCGCGCTGTTCTTCATGCCGGTGCTGACGATCCTGCTGTCGGACCTGGAGCCGCACGAGATCGCGGCGGGTTCAGGCCTCGCGACCTTCGTGCGCACGCTCGGCGGCAGCTTCGCCGCGTCGCTGACGACCTGGGCGTGGACGCAGCGCGGCACCATCCACCACGCGCAGCTCACCGAGCACATCGGCGCCTACGATCCGGCCATCCAGCAGACCGTCACCGCGCTCGGCCAGGGCGACCTGCAGCGTGGCGCGATGTTCCTCGACCGGATGATCAGCCAGCAGGCGGTGCAGATCGGCTTCAACGAGATCTTCCACCTGCTCGGCATCTGCTTCCTGGTGGTGATCGCGTTCGTATGGTTCGCCAAGCCGCCGTTCTCGGCCAAGATGGGCGGTGGCGCTGCCGCGGGCGGGCACTGATCGGCTCTCCACTCCGGGTTCGCAGCCCGCGCCCGGACGTTCAAAAAGGCACGACCCGAGCGCGCACCGGGCGGCAGAGGCCGGCAGGACACGCCGTGAATCCATCCATGGAGGCTCTTCGGCGACATCCATGTCGCCGAAGAGCCTGCCTGCCTCTGCCGCCCGGTGCGCCGCAGCGCTACCGCGACCTGCACGGAGAGCAGAAGCCTTCTGCCTAGAGCCGCCATGGAGTATCCGAGCGCCCGGGAGGACGGAGGCGTTGCGTCAAGCCGGCCATGGATGGCCGGCGCCCGCATCGGGACAGGATGTCCCGACTAAGGGAAAAGCAATGCCCCCGGCATCCCCGGCACGGGCCTTCGCAGCCCATCGCTCCGTCGCTCGGCAATCACCGGCAGCGGAACGCGGTGCGCGACTGGGTGTCTTTCTCGTTGCTTCTGGATGGCAGCGTCCCGCTACTCCGCAGCCGCGAGCGCATCCGCGAGTCGCTCCACCGCGACGACTTCCAATCCCTTGTAGCTCCCCGCCTTCGGCGCATTGCCCTTCGGCACGATGGCGCGCCGGAAGCCGTGCGTTGCCGCCTCGCGCAGGCGCTCCTCGCCATTCGGCACCGGCCGGATTTCGCCGGACAGGCCGACCTCGCCGAACGCGATCGTCTTTTCCGCGAGTGGACGATCGCGCAGCGACGACAGCACCGCGAGCAGCACCGGCAGGTCCGCGGCGGTTTCCTGCACGCGGATGCCGCCGACGACATTGACGAACACGTCCTGGTCGCTGACGCCGATGCCGCCGTGGCGGTGCAGCACAGCGAGGAGCATCGCCATGCGGTTGCCTTCCAGGCCGACCGCGACGCGTCGCGGATTCGACAGCGGCGATGCGTCGACCAGTGCCTGCACTTCCACCAGCAGCGGCCGCGTGCCTTCGCGCGTCACCATCACCGCGCTGCCCGGCTGCGCCGTGCTGCCGCCGGACAGGAAGATGGCCGACGGATTCGGCACTTCCTTCAGGCCTTTCTCGCCCATCGCGAACACGCCGAGCTCGTTCACCGCGCCGAAGCGGTTCTTGAAGGCGCGCAACACGCGGAAGCGGCTGCCGGCCTCGCCTTCGAAATACAGCACGGCGTCGACCATGTGCTCGAGCACGCGCGGGCCGGCGATGCCGCCCTCCTTGGTGACGTGTCCGACGAGGAACACCGCGGTGCCGGTTTCCTTCGCATAGCGCACCAGGCGCGCCGCGCTCTCGCGCACCTGGCTGACCGAGCCGGGCGCGGCGGTGAGCTGTTCGCTCCACAGCGTCTGCACCGAGTCGGCGACGATGAGCTTGGGGCGCATCGCGGCGGCGTGTTCGAGGATGCGCTCGACGCCGGTTTCGGCCAGCGCGTGGAGGCCGTCCAGCGGCAGTCCGAGCCGCACCGCGCGCCCGGCCACCTGCGCCAGCGATTCCTCGCCCGACACGTACAGCCCGGGTAGCGCGCCCGCCATCTGCGCCAGCGCCTGCAGCAGCAGCGTCGACTTGCCGATGCCCGGATCGCCGCCGACCAGGACCACCGCACCTTCGACGAGCCCGCCGCCGAGCACGCGGTCGAACTCACCGATGCCGGTGGACACGCGCGCCTCCTCGCTGTGGCGCACCTCCCTGAGCGCGGTGACCTTCGGCGCCTCGACCTTGCCGGCCCAGCCGTCGCGGCGCGCGGCCGGCTTCGCCTCGGGTTCCAGCGCGATCTGCGACAGCGAATTCCAGGCGCCACAGGCGTCGCACTGGCCCTGCCACTTGGCATGGTCGCCGCCGCATTCGTTGCAGACGTAGGCTGTGCGGGTTTTCGTCGCGGTCTTGGCCATGGACGGCAGCACTGGAGGACTGCCGCCACTTTACCGGCGGCCGTCGCGCGCCGTGAGATGCACGCCGAGAAAAGCGAAGGCCCGCTCGCGCGGGCCTTCGGCGGAACGCATGGCTGCCGGACTCAGAGGTTCTTGATGTCGCTGCCTGCGTTGGTCGCGTTGCGCAGCAGTCCGGTCAGCGGCAGCACCTGGCTCAGGAAGCGGTTCCAGCGGGTCACGCCGGCCGGACCGACGAAAACCACGTCGCCAGGCCGCAGCATGAAGCGGTCGGCCAGCGCGAAGGCCACCGGCGACTTGGCATTGAGGTGGTAGACCGTCGCCGGCGACTGCTTCATGGTCGCGCCGTCGGTACCGCGGATCACGTACACCGCGCTGCCCTTCGCCGTGGTCGGATCGAGACCGCCGGCGCGGCCGAGCGCCTGCGTCAGCGTGATGTCCGTGGTCTTGAAGTTGATCGCCGTCGGCTTGCTGACCTCGCCGACCACGTAGACCTCCTTGCGGTCGTTGAACGGCAGGAAGACACGGTCGCCGGGCTTGAGATAGATCTCCGGCGCGACGGAGCCGTTGCGGTTGAGCGCGTCGAGGTCGACGCGATAGCTCCTGCCGTCGCGCGTGAGCATCAGCCCGGACAGGTCGGCCTGGTCGGCGGCGACGCCGGCGCGGCCGACCGCCTGCGACAGCGTCAGCGGGATCGGCGTGATGTCCAGCGGCGTGGTGTTGGTGAAGGCGCCTTCCATCGACACGCGGCCGCCGGAGCCGACCACGTTGACGTCGACCTGCGGTTCCTTCAGGTAGCGCGCCAGGCGGCTGGCGAGCGTGCTGCGCACCTGCTCGATGCTCTTGCCGGCGACCTGCATCTTGCCCGCGTACGGGAAGTAGAACGTGCCGTCCGGCTGCACCAGGCGGCCGTTGGCGACGGTCTGCTGCTGCGAGCCGGCGGGCGTGGTCAGCTCGGGGTGGTCCCACACGGTGATGATCAGGGTGTCGCCGGGCTGCAGGTGGTAGGTATCCGGGCGATACCCCGTCAGCTCCTGCGGAAGCGGCGCCATCGCCACGTTCATCGACGGATCGGCGAGCAGTTCGGGCGTGATCGGCACGACCTTGACTTCGCCGGTTTCGATGAAGTTGTCGCGCGGCGTCTCGCCGGTGGTGAGGTATTGGCCGGTGCATCCGCCAAGGGCGAGGCTGGCGGCGAGCGCCGCAAGGGCGCGAAGCGGAGTGGTCACGGGAGGATTCCTCGTCGCGGTGGGGTTGGGAAATTCCGCGCGGTGCACGGATGAATGCTGCAAGCGGCAGCGTGGATTCCTGCCTGACTAGGCAGCGTGAAGCCCGTGGAACGCGCTTTGCCGGCGCGCGGACGGTGCCCCGCGCGCGCTGCACGCGCGCGTGGGAAGCGGTTGCACGCGCTGCCGCACGATGGCGCCCAGCAGGCCTGCGTACTCCTTCAGCGCGCGTCCGCTGCGCCACAGCGCGCTACGGCTGGGCAACCAGCGCGGACGCCCCGGCACGTCGCCGACGGTGGGCTCCGGCACCGGCACCGGCGTGACCGTGATGCCCGCGTCACGGAACCACAGGCTCGCGCGCGGCATGTGCACCGCCGAGGTCACCAGCAGCACGCTGCGCATGTCGTGTTCACGCGCGAGCCGCGCGGTGTAGAAGGCGTTGTCGCGGGTATCGCGGCTGCGCTGCTCGAGCAGCAGCGCGGATGCCGGCACGCCCAGGCGTTCGATGCCGCGCGCCATGCCCAGCGCCTCGGTGTGGCGCCCGCCACGGCCGCCGGAAAGGATGACCAGCGGTGCGCGATCGGCGTGCCAGACGCGCGCGCCCGCCGCCACCCGGCTGAACGGCAGCAGATCGGCGCTGACGCCGGGCCATGCCATCCAGCCATAGCGGTCGCCGCCGCCGAGCACGACGATCGCGTCCGCCCTCGGCAGCGCCTGCACCGCGACCGCCGGATTGCGCGCGGCGAGCGTGTCGCGCAACCAGTCGGAGCACATCGGCAGCGACCACAGGAACGTCCAGCCGAACGCACCGACCGCCAGCACCGTCGCGATGCGCCGCCGGCCGGCGAACAGGACCAGCAGCAACGCGAGCGCCAGCATCCACGCCGACAACACCGGCGGGTAGCTCAGCATCACGATCAGCTGGCGCAGGTGCGGCATGGCGCCGCTCAGGCCTGCACGTGCCCGCGCTCCCGTCTTGCCGCGTCGTCGCCGAGGGCGACGCGGCGGTCGCGCAGCAGTTCGTCGTACACCTCGATCGTGCGGCGGATGACCATGCGCTCGTCGAAGTGTTCCATCGCCTTCGCCCGAGCCCGCTCGCCGAGGCGGCGCAGCAGCGCGCGGTCGTCGTCGAGGCGTGCGAGGCAGTCGGCGAGATCGACCGGATTGCGCGGCTGCACATGCAGGCCATCGACGCCGTCCTCGCTCACCACCTCGCGGCAGCCCGCCAGGTTGGTGGTGACGATGGCAAGCCCGCACGCCGCGCCTTCGATCAGGCTCTTCGGCACGCCCTCCCGGTAGTAGCTCGGAAGCACCATCGCGTCGACCGAACGCATCAGCGCCGGCATGTCCTCGACATGGCCCAGCCATTGCACCGCGCCTTCGCGATGCCATTGCTCGACCTGCGCATGCGTGGCCGAGCGCGGGTTGCCGTGGTCGGGCATGCCGGCCAGCAGGCATTCGACGCGGCGTCCCTGGCGCCGCAGCAGTCGCGCGGCTTCCACGTATTCGCCGATGCCCTTCTCCCACAGCAGGCGTGCGGCGAGCAGCACGCGCAGGGGTTTCGGTTCCGGCGGGCGCTCGGGCGGCACGAAGCGCGAGAGGTCGACGCCGGAACTGCGGATCACGCGGATCTTCCGTTCCGGCACCAGGCGCGCACGGGTGAACACGTCGGCGTCGTCCGGGTTCTGCAGGATCAGCCGCGAATGTCCGCCGCCGAGCGTGCCGCGCATCAGCATCTTCACCACCGGCCGGAGCAGGCGTGCCTGCGCGTGGTTGCTGGTGAACACGTAGCCCATCCCGGCCACCGCGTTCACCACCGCCGGCACGCCCGCCGCGCGCGCCGCCATCGCACCGTACACCGCGCACTTGACGGTGAAGTTGTGCAGCACGTCCGGCCGTTCGTTGCGCAGCAGGCGGGTGAGCTGGCGAAGCGTCGTGGCTTCGCGCAGCGGATTGAGGCTGGCGCGGTCCATGTCCAGCGTCACCCAGCGGAACCCCTGGCCCGCGAAGCGATCGCCGTACTCGCCGGGTGGCGACAGCATCACCACGTCGTGGCCGTGGGCCTGCAGCTGCCGCGCGGTGGAGAGACGGAAGTTGTAGAGGTACCAGTCGGTGTTCGCGTAGAAAACGAATTTCATCGGTTCTGGGCCAGTCCTTGCCGGATGCACGGCGCCCCGGGCTCTTCTGCGAGCGAGGAGAGCAGCATCGATGGATAGATCAGGAAGAGGAGGAAGCAGGAGGCGTAGCGGATGCCGCTGCCCGGGTTGTAGACGCCGAACGGGACGTACGCGACGAGGATGATCGCCACGGCCGGCAGCCAGCCGAGCACCAGCAGCTTGCGCGGCGCGCCCGCCGGCGCCTTGAACGCGCTCACGATCGAGTATCCGAGCAGGCCGATGATCGCTAGGCCCGAAGCAAGGAACGGCAACATCACCGGCCGCGCCACTGCTTCGCCCGGGGTCGGCCCGAGCAGGGACAGCGGCATCGTCCACCACAGGCTCTTCAACAGCGTGCCGGTGGTGTCGAGGTGCACCCAGGTGCGCGTGGTGGCCGAACCGATGGTGAAGTAGCTGCGGGCTTTCGGCAGCACCTCGTTGGCGATGTAGCCGTCGAGCCTGTGCCAGACGACCGCGAGCACCAGTGCGGCGACGGCGGCGTAGCCGAGCGCCTGCACCGCGACGCTCAGGTACATGCGGGGGCCGCGCACGTACAGGAGGAACATCAGCAGGAACAACCCCATCGCGGCGCCGAACGGCGTGCGGATCAGGGCCATGCCGGCGACGCACAGGACGGCCAGCGGCAGCTTGAGCAGCCCGCCACGCGCCTGGTAGCCGACGGTCGCGCCCATGAAGAACGCCAACAGGCCGATGAACAGCGATTCGCGCCCGATCACCGACGCCCAGACCCCGAAATTGGGGAGCAGCAGGATCGCCAGGAGCGGCCAGCGATAGTGCCCTTGCACGCGCGCCTGGCGCACGAGGTAGGCCACGCCGGTGGCGGCGAACATCGAGAAGGCGAGATGCGCGAGCAACTCGTTATGGGCCAGCCTGATCACCATCGTGGCGATACGGGTGACCAGGACCGTGCGCAGCTCGCCTTCCTCGTCGTAGGCGCCGAGCAGATAGGACTGGGCGTCGCCCAGCTGGCTGAACTTGCTGTACACGAACACTGCAAACAGCGTCCAGCACACGAACAGCGCATAGATGCTGGACACGCCGAGGCCACGCTGGCGCGGCAGGGCGTACGGAGGATTCAGGGCGAGCGGTTCGATGCGCATGTCCGTGGATTAATAGAGGGCGTGGCGTGAGCGGCTTGTCGATGGCGATCGCTGCCCTGCGGTTGCGTTCAGCGACGCCCGCGGCGCTCAGGCGTCCGGCTCGACGACGCCGCGCTTGACGCGGTGGAAGCGGCGCACGCCCAGCGCGGTGCCGGCCAGCAGCACGGTTTCGCCGGCGACGGTCGCCCAGGCCGCGCCCTGTTCGCCGAAGCGCGGGATGAGCAGCGCATTGAGCGCGATCACGGCGACGGTCGACACCGCCATCGCATAGACGCGGAAGCGCATGTGGTCCTCGGTCAGCAGCGCGGAGCCGATCGCCGTGGACAGGAAACGGATCGGCGGGCACAGCGCCAGGATCATCAGGATGGCGACCACGCCGTGGTAGCGCTCGCCGAACACCAGCGGCACCACCCACGGCGCGCAGGCCACCAGGCCCGCGCTCACCAGCAGGCCGAGCAGCAGCATGCCGATGTTGCCCTGGCGGTACACCGCCCAGAACTTCGGCGCGTCGTGCGCCGCCCAGCGGTGCAGCTTGGCGAGCAGGAACTTCTGGTAGATCGTCGCCGGGATGAGATAGATGGCCGTCATCACCGCGAGACCGATGCTGTACAGGCCGGCCTGGGTGTCGCCCGCGAGGTACTTCAGCAGGATCGTGCTGATCTGGAAGAAAACCGGATACAGCGCGGCATACACGCCATACGCCCATGCCTGCGACCACAGCTCGGCCATGTCCGGGACGGGCGCGGGCAGCGGATGTTCGGGCCGCGGGCCGTGACCGTGCAGGTCGACGTCGCCGTGCAGCATCCGGCTCACCTGCGGCCACGCGGCCAGCGCGACCAGCAACGAGATCACGCAGTAGGCCAGCGCGACCAGGGTGCCGCCGAGGTGCGGCACGAACAACAGCAGGATGGCGACGGCAAGCCGGCTCGCGGGAATCGCCATCTGCCACAACGCCATCGCGCGGTGGCGATCCTCGAGGCGGCAACGGTTGGCGACGAGGTCGATCGCGAGGATGCCGAACACGACCGGCCAGAGCACCAGCAACGCGAAGCGCGTGCCGTTGTGCGGCGCGCCGAGCAATGCCCAGCCGACGACGACACCGATCGACAGTGCGCCGGTCGCGCGGATGAAGCGCAGGGAAGGCCGCAGCCAGCGGTTCGCCGACCACCCTTCCACCCCGTAGGCCTTGAGCAGGAACTGCGTGAGGCCGAAGCCCGCGAGCGGCGCGATCATCGTCACCGTCGCCAGCGACGAGGCGAACAGCCCGTACGCTTCCGGCCCCATCTTCCGGGCGAGCAGCGTCTGGGTAAGGAACACCATCACCGCTCCCGCGAAGGTGGCGGCGCTGAGCATCGAGATGGTGGTCGCCGCGCGACGCCATCCTGGCAACAGATAGGCGCCCATGCGGTCGGTCAAGGATACGGAAGCGATGGCCTGCCCCTGCGTCGAGGTCACCGCCTTGGACGCGGCGCACGCACTCTACGCAGGCCGCCGTGAAGGATCGCTCCACGCAAAGCGCGCGTTGTAGCACGCGCCGCGCGGTCGTCGCTGGACGCCGGCAAGCGCGTCCTTTCGCCGGTCGTGCGGGCGGCAAGCAGTCCGGCAATGCAATGGACCGCCTCGTCCAGCACCGTTTCGGCGGGCTGCGCGGCATCGAGCACGCGGCCGCACGGCAATGCGGAAGCAAGCGCGCGATATGCCGTCCGCTGGCGTTCGACTTCAGCGGGCGCGAGCTCCACCTTGCGCGCAAGCACGGTGGCCTGCGGCGCATCGAGCACGAGGAGCAGGTCGGGCAAGGGAAGCAGGCGCGCGAGCAGCCGCGGCAGCAGGCGAAGCGGCGCACAGCGGTAACGCAACGGATCGACGAGGAGGTCGTGGAAGCAGCGATCGGACACGCACAGCGTTCCGCGCGCGAGCGCCGGCCGCGTCACCAGCAGGTAGCCGAACCCGCAATCGAGCCACAGGTAGCCGAGCTTGCAGATCGTGCGGAAGCGCCCCGGCCTGCCGTGCGCATGCGGATGCGCGTCGGGCTCGTCGCGCCGGCCGAACAGGCGCGGCCGCACGTGCTGGTACTGCACGCTCGCGCACCATGGCGGCGCAGCCTCCAGCAGGCCGCGCGCCAGCGTGCTCTTGCCGGCGCCATCGGGACCGAGAATCGCGACAAAGATGCCACGCTGCCTGCCCACGCCTTCTCCTCGCCGTTCCCATGGCACCGCGCATGGTGAGCGCAGCGCGCGGGAAACCGGCGCGAAGACCAGGCTAGTGCGATGGGCAGGCGGGCGCCGATCCGCCGCCGATCGACTTCTGGTGCGGGCATCCGCACAACGCGCCGGCGCACAGCGCCGCCAGCAGCAACGCCACGAGAGAATGTTTCATGACCCCCTGTTCCTTTGCCCATGCATGGGCGACTGTCGCAGTCCGGGGCTCATCAAACAGCGGGCTTCGTGAGGCAGCAGTGAAAAAATCTACTACCCAGCGACCGTCTATCGGTAATCGTTGCTGCCGATGACCACGTCGGACAACGAGCCGCGCATGAGGATGTCGCGTTCGATCGACGCGGTCCATCCGGTCTGGGTGAAGGGCGAGCGCGTGACCGCGCCAAGACGGCTGTAGTTGGCGTAGAAGAGATTGCCGTCAGTGAGGCAATGGGCGGTGCCATCCTGCACGAGGAGGCCGGTGGCCGAATTGTCGTGGATCGCGTTCTGGGTAATGCGCACGGGGCCGCAGCCGACCGTGACCACGCCGCAGCTACCGTTGTCCTGCACCCGGCTGCGGACGAGCGTGACGTCGCTGGCGCGCTTGTAGACGTTGAGGCCGTACTTCGCGTTGCCGACCAGGCTGCAGTTCTCGATCCACACGTCGGAACAGCTGTAGCCGAGGTCCGGTTCGATATCGATGCCGCACTCGGGCGAGGTGCCGTTGGTGTAGCTGAATTCCGAGTCGTAGACCTTGATGCCGGTGCAGTTGGTGATCGACAGGCCCTGGCGACGGTTGTTGGTCGACACGATGTTGGAAATGACCACGTCGTTCGAGGCACCGCCGATGCAGACGCCGTCGCCGGTGCAGTTGCTCACGCGCAGGTCGCGCACGGTGATGCGGTTGCCACCGATGACCTGGATGCCGTGGTTCCACTCGTCCGTGCTGACGAGGTCTTCGCCTTCAGTACCGCATTCGTGTCCAGGCTCAGCAGCATCAGGCTGCGCAGGTTGATCTTCTTCGTGGTGTCGATCAGGTAGGTACCCGCCGGCACGAAGACCGTGCCGCCCGTCACCGGCAGCGCGTTGATCGCCGCCTGGATCGCCGCCGTGTCGTCGTGGATGCCGTCCCCCACCGCGCCGGTGTCGCGCACGCTCACCACCGTGCCGCCTCGGCTGCGCCCGGTCGCCGCCGCCACCGGCAGCGAACGCGCGAAGCCCGGTCCACCCACGACGCCAAGGGCCGCCACCGCGACGGCGCCGCGCAGGAAGGCGCGACGCGAGATACCCGCGCCGCTGCGTGGGCCACGCTCCGCCCCCGCGCCGACAGACGACATGGACATGATGGATTCCCCTTCCGGCCCCGGCCGGATCCCCCAAAAAGCCGGGCGGCCGAAGCCGCCCGGGAAACGACGAGAAATGACGCCGTGTCGGTTACTGGTAGTTGTTGGTGCCGATCACCACGTTGGTGAGCGTGCCGCGCAGCAGGATGTCGCGCTGGATGGTGGTCGCCCAGCCCGTCAGCGTGAACGGCGTGCGGGTCTTGGCGCCGAGGCGTGCATAGTTGCAGTACGACAGGTTGCCGCTGTGCGTGGTGTTCTGCGTGCCGTCGTTGAAGACGATGCCCGTGGCCGAGTTCCAGCGGATGGTGTTGTTGGTGACGTTGATGCCGGTGCAGTAATGCGTCGACAGGCCGAGGCTGTTGTTGTATTCCATCACGCACTTGGTGATCGTCACCGCGCTGACGTTCTTCCAGATGTTGATGCCGTACTTGTTGTTGTTGTTGAAACGGCAGTTCTCGATCCAGACGTTCGAGCAGCTGTAGCCGGGGTCCGGCTCGATGTCGATGCCGCACTCGGGCGAGGTGCCGTTGGTGTAGCTGAATTCCGAGTCGTAGACCTTGATGTTGGTGCAGTTGGTGATCGACAGGCCCTGGCGACGGTTGTTGGTCGACACGATGTTGTCGATGACCACGTCGCTCGAGCCACCGCCGATGCAGACGCCATCGCCGGTGCAGTTGCTCACGCGCAGGTCGCGCACGGTGACGCGCTTGCTGCCGGCGATCTGGATGCCGTGGTTCCACTCGTCCGTGCTGGTCGTCATGTAGACGTGGGTATCGCGCTCGCCGACCAGCTGGCCGCCGGCGATCTCCACGTCCGACACGTTGCGCAGATACAGGATGTACGCGCGGCTCACCGACGAGGTCTTCGCCTTCAGTACCGCATTCGGGTCCAGGCTCAGCAGCATCAGGCTGCGCAGGTTGATCTTCTTCGTGGTGTCGATGAGGTAGGTACCGGCCGGCACGAAGATGGTGCCGCCCGTCACCGGCAGCGCATTGATCGCCGCCTGGATCGCCGCCGTGTCGTCGTGGATGCCGTCGCCGATCGCGCCCTTGTCCTTCACGCTGATCACGGCGGTGCCGCGGGTGCGGACCGGCGGCGTGTACGCCAGCGCCGGCAGCGCGAAGCCGCCGAAGGCAAGCGCGGCAGCCATGCCGGTGGTCTTCTTGAGGAAATCGCGGCGAGGCAGCGCAGCCCCATTCGCCATGCGCTCGAAATCTTTCACGTTGTGCCCCTTGCGGCACCGGGAACAGCGGCGCCGTGATTTGAAAAAGCCGGAGGAAAAATTCTTACGCCGCCTTCACGCGGTAACGAATGAAACTACCGACGAGGTCTTGCATGTCGAGGCCGCGTGAAGTGGCGTGGAAGCGAATCTAGCGAAGCGCAAGCGAAGTGCACGCACCAGATTCCCGATTTGTGCGTGCTTTCAAATGTTTGCGTAAAAGCCGTTCAACCAGCGATGTATTTATCTAGGTGAATGCGCGCGGCTAAGGCGTGAACGAAACGCGCCGGCGTCTTCACCTTGCTTAAATGAATGCGCGAAGGAATGAACGAACAGGCAACGAAAAACAAAAAGGGCGCCATGTAGGCGCCCTTCTCCCCGCGGCGATGAAACGCCGCTCAGTTGAACTGGTTGTCCGCGCCGATCTGCACGCCCTGGACGTCCGCATCGACGTGGATGTGACGTTCCGGCGGCCCCCCCGGCAGCGACAGGCGCGCGGCGCCACCGCGACGCGCGTTGTCGGAGAACTGGTTGCCGTGGATCGCCGCGCCCATCGCGCCGCCCTTCACGGCGACGCCGTTCATCGCGCTCCGGACGATGTGGTTGTTGGCGATGTCCGTGTCCTGCCCGCCGACGACGAGCACGCCATAGCGGTTGTCGTCGAAGTCGCAGTCGTGGATCCGCACGCCCTGGGTGCGCTTCCACACCTGGATGCCGGGCCCGTGGTTGCCGTGCAGGCGACAGCCCGCGATCTCGATGTCCCTCGCCGGCGGACCGGCATCCGGCTCGACGTCGATGCCCGCTTCGGGCGCGGTGCCCCCGGTGCCGCTGAATTCGCAATCGATGACGCGCACGTTCGCCGCGTAGCCGATGGTGAGTCCTTGCCGGCGGTTGCCGATCGAAACGCAGCGCTGCAGCAGCACGTCGGTCGACGGCCGCGCGACCGGATCGCCGCGGCCCGGCTTGGTGGCGGCCACCGACAGTCCGTCGCCCCAGAAACGCGATACCCGCAGGTCGCGCAGCACGACGCGGGAGGCGCCGCGCAGCTGGATGCCGTGGCCCCACTCGCCGGTGGTGCCCATGTGCTGGTCGCGCTCGCCGATGAAGTTGCCGCCGGAGATGGTGACATCGCTGACGTCCGTCACGACGATCATCACCGCGCGATCGGCGGCGTTGGCGATCGCCTGCAACGTGGCGTTCGGGTCGAGCTGCAGGTGTACGCGGCTGCGCAGGTGCACGCCACGCAGCGGATCGATCAGGTACTGGCCGGCAGGCACGGTGACCGTGCCACCGGCCGCGCCGAACGAATCGATGGCACGCTGGAAGGCGTCGGTGTCGTCGCCCTGCCCGTTGCCACCGGCGCCGAAGCCGCGGACGCTCACACCGCTGGCGACGGCGGCCCGCGCTACCGTCGCCAGCGACAAGGAGCCGATGACCGGCACGACGGAGGCCGCGCGCAACAATGCCCTGCGTGTGATCGTCATTGCCAATGCTCCGCCGTGGGTTCGGTGGATGTTGTTTACACCTGCACGGTGCAACGGCGGCTGAGTTCCAGCCAGGGAAGCACGATCGCCAGCAGGTAGAACTTGGAGGCGAAATACTTGTTGTCGAGGCGCCGGCGGTTGCGTTCCAGCCACCGCGCCGCGCCCGGCAGGACCTCGTTTTCCTGGAGCGCGTACTGGTGCACCTGGTCGAAGCGCTGCGTCGCCAGTCCGCACACGTCGAAGCGGAAACTGCCCTTGGCGCGGACGTAGGGCAGCCTGCCGAACCGCGTGGCGATGTGCTGGCGCACGAGCACCTTGTTGACCTTGTTCACCGGATCGATCAGCTTGTCGCGCGGCACCTTGCGGTACACCCACGCAGCCAGCTGCGGATCGCAATAGGGATACGCAGCGTGCATCGACAGCGCGGTGGCCGTGTACAGCCCCTTCGCCAGGCCGCCGGTGGAACCGGCGAGCGACATCGAGATGTCGCGCCATTCCGCGAGCGTCCGTGCCGAGCGGATTTCCTTCTCGAACAGCGACAGCCGCGCCTTCGACTGGCCGGAGATGCAGCGGCCGAACAGCTCGTCGACCTCCTCGTCGGTGAAGCGCGAGCCGGGGAAGACGCGTTCCACCGAGCTCATCTTCATGGTGCCGAGGGCGTAACAGGCCTTGAAGCTGCGCTGCACGAGCGGCAGTTCGAACAGGAACTGCGGGACCGGCAATCCCAGCGCAAGGCGGTAGACGAGGCGTTTTTCCAGCGGGAGGATCGCGCCGAAGTAGTTGTCCGATCCCTGACCGTCGACCATGCCATCGCCGCCCTGGGCGGCGATCTCGGTGCCGAGGTCCACGTAGGACAGCAGCGCGAAGTCGGCGCTGAGCAGCGGCATGC
>JABFWF010000129.1 GCA_013362405.1 Lysobacter sp.
GCAACGTGCGCGGGGCGTTCGCGGTGCGGGCGGGCGCGCCGTTGCCGCGGCACGTCGCGCTGGTCGACGACGTCATGACCACCGGGGCGACGCTGCACGCCGCGGCCAGGGCGCTGCGCAAGGCGGGCGTCGCGCGCGTCGATGCATGGGTATGCGCGCGCGTGCCGTGACAAAAACCCCGTAGGAGCGGCTTGTAGCCGCGATCTCTCCCAGCAGGAGCGACGCAAGTCGCGACCGCGAGGCCAGGGCCGCCCGTTGCGCCTCCACGGAAAAGAGCCGGCAAGGGCTCGCGGCTGCAAGCCGCTCCTACGAACTCCAGGAGGCAGGAGCGCAGCTCAGGGCATCACCGGCGCCACGTACGCCAGCGTCTTCCCGAGCAGCCACAGCAGCCCCAGCACCAGCGGCACGTGCACCAGCAGCTGCACGAAGGTGTAGCCGACGAGGTCGCGCGCCTTGAGCCCGAGGATGCCGAGCAGCGGCAGCATCCAGAACGGATTGACGAGGTTGGGCAGGGCCTCCGCCGCGTTGTAGGTCTGCACCGCCCAGCCGAGGTGCACATGCAGCGTGTTCGCCGCCTGCATCACGTATGGCGCTTCGACCAGCCACTTGCCGCCGCCGGACGGCACGAAGAAGCCGAGCACCGCCGAGTACGCGCCCATCGCCAACGGGAAGCCGTCGTGCGAGGCGACCTGCACGAACAGTTGCGACAGGCGGTGGGCGGGCGTCGCGCCGTCCGCACCCGCCGCGCCGGTGAGGATCGCCGCGATGCCGCCGTACAGCGGGAACTGGATCAGCACGCCGCTGGTGCCCGGCACCGCCTTCGCCACCGCGTCGAGGAAGCTGCGCGGCCGCCAGTGCAGCAGCAGCCCGAGCGAGAGGAACAGCAGGTTGTAGGTGTTGAGGTCGGCGATCGCCACCGTCGCCGGCTTGGCGATGAATTCGCCGGCCAGCCAGCCGAAGGCGAGCAGCGACAGCAGCAGCGTCAGCAGCGGGCTGTGTTCGAGCCAGTCGCCCGGGCGCACGCGCTGTGGTGATGCAGCCGCAGGCGCGGGAGCGGCCACCGCGTCGTCACCGGCGAATTCCTCCGCCGGACGCGCCGTCTCCCCGCGGGGCGCCGTCAGCCACGCCACCAGCACCGACACGGCGACCAGCGCGCCGGTCAGCAGCAGCGATTGCCACAACCGGATCGTCTGCGCGAACGGCAGCACGCCGGTGATCGCGAGCAGTTCCTTCGGCATGCTCGCCGGATTCGCCTGCAACTGCGCGGCCGACGAGCTCAGTCCCATCGCCCACACCGCGCCGAGGCCGAGGTAGGCCGCGGCGCCGGCGGCGCGGTAATCCATGCGCAGCTCGCGGCGACGCGCGAGCGCCCGCACCAGCAGCCCGCCGAACACCAGCGAGAAGCCCCAGCTGAGCAGCGAGGACAGCATGCTCAGCGCGGCGACGAAGGCGACCGCGCCGCGTCCGCTGCGTGGCAGCCGCGCCAGCCGTTCGATGCCCCGCGCCACCACCGGTGCGCTGGCGACGACGTAGCCGCCGATCACCACGAACACCATCTGCAGGGTGAAGGGCACCAGGCTCCAGTAGCCCTTACCGAAGGCCTGCGCGGTGTCGCGCGGCGACGCACCGAAGGCGAGCGCGACCAGCGCGACCAGCACCACGCCGAGCGCGGCGAACACCCACGCATCGGGAAACCAGCGCTCGGCGAAGGCGGCGCAACGCAACGCCAGCGCCTCGAGCCACCGCGGGCTGGCATCGACGGACGTGCTCATGCGTCGCACAGCTCCAGCAGCTTGTGGATCGTGTTGGCCACGCGCGTCGTCGCCGGCATCGCCAGCTTGCGCTCGATGCAGGCGTTGTTGAGCCGCGTGTCGCTGTAGCGGCCGGCGCAATGCACGAAGGCGAGGTCGCCGTCCACGTGGATGCGGTGGGCACCACCGTCATGGGCGAGCAACGCCTGCAGCCGCGCTGGTTCCGGCGCACGCGAGAGCAGCGTGTAGAACAGCTGGTTCGGCGATGCGTCCGGGAAGGGGTTGCGCGCGACCGCGTCGCGGACGTATCCGGTCGGCCGCGCCAGCACCGCGATGTCGCCGCCGAAGGTTTCGCGGATCACGTCGTGCACCAGGCGTTCGACCGACGCCTGCCCACGCCGGCTGTGCGCGATCACGTTGCCGCTCTGGATCCAGGTGCGCACCCCGCGCAGGCCGGCGGCTTCCAGCGCCGCGCGCAGCGGCGCCATCGGCACCCTGTTGCGGCCGGTCGGCATCACGCCGCGCAGGAGCAGGATCCACTCGCTCATGCGTGGCGCAGGCGCAGGCCCAGGTCCAGCGCGATGCCCGCGAATACCGCCGCGCCCACCCAGTGGTTGTGCAGGAAGGCGCGGAAGCACGCGGCCCGGTCCCGATGGCGCGCGATCACGAATTCGTACGCCGCCAGCACCAGCGCGACGCCCAGGCCGATCCAGTACCAGCGACCGAGCTGCACCTGTCGCCCGACCAGCGCCAGCGCAACGAAGAACAGCGCGTACAGCACGCCCTGCGCGACGAGGTCGAGCTCGCCGAACAGGATCGCGGTCGACTTCGCGCCCATGCGCAGGTCGTCGTCGCGGTCGACCATCGCGTACCACGTGTCGTACGCCGTCGCCCACAGGATGTTGGCCGCGTACAGCAGCCACGCGACCGCCGGCACATGACCCTGCAGCGCGGCGAACGCCATCGGGATGCCCCAGCCGAACGCCATGCCGAGGTAGACCTGCGGCAGGTAGGTATAGCGCTTCAGGTACGGATAGCTCGCCGCCAGCACCACGCCGACCACGCTCAGCAGCACGGTCAGCCGGTTGAGCGTGAGCACCAGCGCGAAGGCGACGAGCATCAGCACGGCGAACACCGCGAGCGCCTCGCGCCCGCCCACCGCGCCCGTCGCCAGCGGGCGATCCCGGGTGCGCTCGACCTGCGGATCCAGCCAGCGGTCGGCGTAGTCGTTGACCACGCAGCCGGCCGAACGCGTCAGCCACACGCCGAGACTGAACACGACCAGCGGCCACCACGGCGGGCGGCCGCCGGCCGCGAGCCACAGCCCCCACCAGGTCGGCCACAGCAGCAGCAGCCAGCCGATCGGGCGATCGCCACGCACCAGCTTCCAGTACTGCCCGAGGCGCTCCCGCCAGGCGGGCAGCGTTTGCGGGACCGGCGGATAGTCGCGCTCGTAGCTCATCGATCACATCCTGGCTGGCGCGGCGACGCGCGGGTCGCGCCGCTTCCGGCAATCATGCGAGAATCCCGCACCCGCGGCGCAAGGCCGCGGTGGCACGCGCCCGTAGCTCAGCCGGATAGAGTAGTGGCTTCCGAAGCCATTGGTCGGGGGTTCGAATCCCTCCGGGCGCGCCATTTCCGGCGCGCGCATCGTGGAACTCGCGCCGACGCGGCGCTTCTGGAATAATTTCCGCTTTCTGCATCGCTTTCCGCGCGGCCGCGCCGCGCCCTAGGACGGATCGTGCGCAACTACGACCTCGACTTCCTCAAGAAATTCTCGATGGTGATCGGCTTCCTGATGCTGGTCACCATCGGCCTGCTGCTGTTCGCGCACCACCTGCACGGCCTGATCCCGCCGGAAGTCTCGCCCGAGGCCGCGCAGCTGACCGAAACGCGCATCGCGCCGGCCGGCGCGGTGTACGCCGGCTCCACCGGCGCGGCGGCGCAGGCCGCGGCCCAGGCCGCCGCGCAGGCCGCGGCCGCCTCGCAGGTCGCCTACGGCGGCACCACCGACGGTTCGGTGATCTTCGGCAACCTGTGCACCGGCTGCCATACCTCGGGGGCCGGCGGCGCGCCGACGCTGGACAAGGCGCACTGGGCCGCGCGCATCGCCGAGGGCAAGGACACGCTGTACGACCACGCGATCCACGGCTTCCACGGCGGTTCCGGCACGATGCCGCCGAAGGGCGGCAACCCGGCGCTGTCGGACGCGCAGGTCAAGGCGACCGTCGACTGGATGCTGTCGCAGATCAAGTAAGCGCCCACCGCAAGCACGCCGCACGACGCCGCCTCCGGGCGGCGTCCGCGTTTGCGGGGCCGCTGCACGAGGCCCTTGCGGCCCACCCGCTATCATCGCTTGATGCCCGCCGTTCCTTCCTTTCCCCGCGAGGCCGCCACGCTCCTGCTCGACGGGCCCGCCGGCGCGCTCGAGGTCGCGGTCGATCCGGCCGAGGCGTCCCCCGTGCCGGTGGTGGCGATCGTGTGCCATCCGCTGCCGACCGAAGGCGGCACGATGCACAACAAGGTGGTGACGATGGCGGCACGCGCGCTGCGCGAGCTCGGCATCGATACCGTGCGCTTCAACTTCCGCGGCACCGGCGGCTCGCAGGGCAGTTTCGACCAGGGCGACGGCGAAACCGACGACCTGCGCGCGGTCGCCGCGTGGGTGCGCGCGCAACGGCCGGACGCGGCGCTGTGGCTCGCCGGTTTCAGCTTCGGCAGCTACGTCGCGCTGCGCGCGGCGCCATTGCTGCAGCCGGCGCTGATGCTGTCGATCGCGCCGCCGGTGGGGCGCAGCTGGGATTTCGACGCGATCACGCCGCCCAACTGCCCGTGGCTGGTGATCCAGGGCGAGAACGACGAGATCGTCGACCCGCAGGCGGTGTACGCATGGATCGGCGCGCTGCCGGAACCGCCGGAGCTGATCCGCATGCCCGACACCAGCCACTTCTTCCACCGCAAGCTGCTCGACCTGCGCGGCGCCATCCAGCACGGCCTGCGGCCGTTCCTGCCCGCCGCCGCATGAGCGACGCGAGCGCGCAGTCCCCGTCGCGGGCCTATGCCGCCGGCGTCGCCCGCGGCGACTGGCTGGACGATCCGGCCCAGCACGGCGCGCTGCATGAACTCGACCGGGTCTGGACGGCGCTGCGCGATGCGCCCGCGCACGGCGGGCTGCTGGCGAAGCTGTTCGCGCGCGAGGCCGCGCCACCGCGCGGCCTGTACCTGTGGGGCGGTGTCGGCCGCGGCAAGACCTTCCTGATCGACCTGTTCTTCGACGCCCTGCCCCTGCAGGACGTCGCGAACGCAGGCCGCGGCGACGCGAGGAACGGCAAGCGCCGCACGCATTTCCACCGCTTCATGCGTGAAGTGCACGAGCGCCTGCGCGCGCACGCGGGCGAACGCGATCCGCTCGCCGCGATCGCGCGCGAGTGGGGCGCGGCGCTGCGCGTGCTGGTGCTGGACGAGTTCTTCGTCAGCGACATCGGCGACGCGATGCTGCTGGCGCGCCTGCTCGATCGCCTGGTCGCCGAAGGCGTGGTGCTGGTGACGAGTTCCAACACCGCGCCCGGCAACCTGTACGCCGGTGGCCTGCAGCGGGCGCGCTTCCTGCCGGCCATCGCGCTGCTCGAACGCCACTGCGCCGTGCTGCACCTCGACAGCCCGCAGGATTACCGCCTGCGCGCGCTGACCCGTTCGCCGGTCTACCGCGCGCCATTGGACGCCGACTCGGACGCATGGCTGGCCTTGCGCTGGCGCGAACTCAGCGCCGGCTGCCCGCAGGAACACGGGCCCCTGTTGGTCGACGGGCGCGCGATTCCCGCGCGTGCGCTGGCCGAAGGCTGCGCGTGGTTCGACTTCGCCGCGCTGTGCGAGGGCCCGCGCGCGAGCGCCGACTACATCGAGATCGCGCGCGAGTTCCATACCGTGCTGCTCGGCGGCATCCCGCGTTTCGGCGCGCAGCAGGACGATGCCGCGCGCCGCTTCGTGCACCTGGTCGACGAGCTGTACGACCGCCACGTCAACTTCGTCTGCACCGCCGACGCGACGGCGCCCGCGCTGTACGCGGGCGACCGGCTGGCGGGAGCATTCGAGCGCACCGCTTCGCGCCTGATCGAGATGCAATCGGCGGAGTACCTGGCGCTGGAGCACCGCGGGTAGACAGCAGCCCGGCGTCGCCGCGCATGGCTGGTCTGCAATGCAGGAGCGGCTTGCAACCGCGAGCTTTTGCCGGCGCCGCGCAGACGCAAAAAAAGGCGGAGCCGTAGCTCCGCCTTTGCGTTGCACCGTGCGGGCGTGGCCTCGCACCGCGCGCTGGCTCAGCGCTTCGACGAGGACGAGCCGCCCTCGGACTGCTTGCCCTTTTCCACCAGCTGGCTCACGCGCTGGCCGCCCTTGTGGCCGAGTTCGGAATAGCCTTCCGGGCCGAGTTGTTCCTTGCGCGCTTCGCCGCCCATCTTGCCCAGTTCGGAATAGCCTTGCGGCCCGAGCTGTTCCTTGCGGATCTCGCCGCCTTTCTGGCCGGCTTCGCGCACGCTCATGTCGCCGCTGCTGCCGCGCATTCCGGCGCCGTGCTTGTCGCTGCCCTGGGTGTTGGCCATGGTTTGTCTCCTTCGAAGTGGGGGAGTGGAATGGACGGCCGGCTCAGCGGTCGTTGCCGCCGCGGTGGGCGCGGCCGCTGCCTTCAGCCTGCTTGCCCTGCTGCACGAGCTCGCGCTCGCGCTGTCCGCCCATGTGGCCGGCCTGGCGGGTGCTCAGGTCGCCGCCGCTGGCCTGGCGGGTGCCGCCGCCGCGGTTGCTGTTCTCGCGGGTGCCGCGGGTACCACTGCGGTTGTTGTCGTGGTTGCGCATTGCTTGCCTCCATCGAAGCGTCAGCGATCGTCGTCGGAGCGGGCGCGCCGACCGTGTTCGGCCTGCTTGCCCTTGTCGATCAGCTCGCTGACGCGCTGGCCGCCCTTCTCGCCACCCTTGTGGCCGATCTCCTCGTAGAACGCGCGCCCATGCGTGGCAGCAGTCGCCTCGCCGCCCTTGTGGCCGGCTTCGCGCACGCTCATGCCGCCGCCGGACGGGCCGCGATGGCCGCCGGACGGGCCCCGTTTGTCGTTGTCACGGTGGGTTGCCATCTGTGCCTCCTTCGCGGCAGGCGGTTAACGGCTGTCGCCGCCTTCCGCCTGCTTGCCTTGCTGGATCAGTTCGCGCACACGCTGGCCGCCGATCTCGCCGCCCTTCTGGCCGATCTCCTGGAAGAACTCGCTGCCGTGCGTAGCCGCCGTGGCCTCGCCGCCCTTGCGTCCGAGCTGCGAGTACCCCTGCGGGCCCAGCTGTTCCTTGCGGACCTCGCCACCCTTTCGCCCGGCCTCGCGCACGCTCATCTCGCCGTTGCCGGTGCTGCGGTTGTCGTTGCTTGTCATTGCTCACCTCGGTCGTGTGTGCGGGGCATGGCCGCGAGGCGCTCCCCGGGAGTCGTGCGCGGCGGAGTCAGGACCCGTTGCGCTTGCCTTTCTCCACCAGCTCGCTGACGCGCTGGCCGCCTTTGTGGCCAGCCTCGCGCACGCTCATGCTGCCGCTGCCCTGGTTGCGTGCGTTGCCAGTGGCGGACGCCTGCCTGGCACTGCCGCCGTGGCTGCCACGGCCGGCCTGTTGGTTGCGGTTGTTGTCGTTACGCTCGTTCCTCATCGGATGCTGCCTCCTCTTCGCTTGGAAGCCGCGTGCCCCACCTCCAGCGTGCCGCGGCGAATGCGATGGCCCGCGCTCCGCGCGGGCGACGGCGTGTCATTCGATATCGCCGTACGCCTTCATCACGTCCTGCGGGCCGCCGAACTCATCGCGGTCCAGGCGCTTGATCGTGTCCATCACTTCCGACGGCGCGTCGTTGCGGCGCGCGCAGTCGATCAGCGCCTGCTTGTGCGTCGGATATTCGATGCCCTTCAGGTAGTGCTGGACATTGGCGGGCGAGTTGCCACCCAGGCCTCGGGTCATGCGCGTTCTCCTCGGCGCCGGACGACCGCGTGCCGCCCGGCGCATTCAGTGTCTCTGACTCAGCGGCCTTCGGACTGCTTGCCCTTCTCGACCAGCTCGCTCACGCGCTGGCCACCCTTGTGGCCGAGTTCCGAATAACCTTCCGGGCCGAGCTGCTGCTTGCGCGTTTCGCCACCTTCGCGGCCGATCTCGGACATCGCATCCGGCCCGCGCTGCTCGCGCAGCGCCTCGACGCCCTGGCGTCCGAGGTCCGAATAGCCCTCCGGCCCCAGCTGCTCCTTGCGCACTTCACCGCCCATCTGGCCGGCCTCGCGCACGCTCATGTCGCCGCTGCTGCCCGTGCTGCTGCGGCTGCCACTGCTGCCGCCGCGGCCCTGGTTGCCCGACTGGTTGCGATCGTTGGTTGCCATGGAAAACCTCCTTCGTGATCCGTGCCGTGCTTCGCGATGAAGCGGTTGGTGGGCGCGGGAAACGCATCGCCCTTGCCACGTCCCGCTTGGCGGGCCCGATGCGAGCTCGACGGATCGCGGCGGAAGGGCTGGTCGCAAGACCTGTGCCAAGCCCAGTGCTCCTGCGTGCGCGGCGCGCGGGCGCCGCACGCTCGCGCGTGCACGCATGGAAGCAGGGAGGCACAGGCAGGCGTGCGCGGATTTCCACGCGGTGGAGGAAGGAATTCCAACAAGCGACCGCACGTCGGCCGCAGGCGTGGACGACGTCGCGGGAAACGCGGGTTCAGTGCGCGGAACGGTCGCTCATTGCGAGGTCAGTCGCGCGTGCCTGCCGATTCCACGCGCTGCCCCAGCGACAGGGCGCACGCACAGCCGCCAGTAAAAGCTGCGCGTCCACGCAAGTTTTTCCGAAAGCGCTGCAGTGCGCTCAGCGCGCGCGCAGGCGGAGTGCGGCGTACACGACGACGAGCACGACCAGCGCGATGGCAATCGCCGTCCACTCGCGCGTGGTCAACGTCGCGACGATCAGCGCCATGGCCGCCACCGCCAGTGCGGGCACCAGCACGCCACCGGGCAGTACGAACGGCGCGCCGCGTTCCTGCAGGCCACGCTGCTGCGCGCGCCACGCCGACAGGCTGACCAGGATGTAGGTGAGGCAGATCGCGCCGCCGGAGATCAATGCGAGTGAGTCGAAGTTGCCGACGAGCGCCAGCACCCACGCGAGCGCCGCATGGATCACCAGCGCCAGCAACGGCACGCGGTGGCGCGCGCTCACCGTCGCGAATGCGGCGGGCAGGAAGCCGTCGCGCGCCAGCGCGAACACCAGCCGCGAGGTACCGAGCAGGTTGCCCATCAGGAAGCCCGTCATCGACACCGCCGCGGTCGCCAGCAGCAACGTCCGCCCGGGCGTCCACAGCGCGCCCGCGGCGTCCGCCAGCGGCGCCTTGCTGTCGGCCGCGGCGTGGCCGAGCACGCCCTGGGTCACCACCTGCACGCCGACATACAGCAGCACCACCAGCGCGATCGCCGCCAGCGCCGCGCGCGGCACGCTGCGGGCCGGATCGCGCAGCTCGCCCGACGGCACCAGCGCGGTCTCCATGCCCGAATAGGCGAACATCACCAGCACCATGCCCGCGCCGAGCGCCGACCACGACGGCACCGCCGACACCGCGAAGCTCACCTGCGACCAGTCGACGAACGCCAGTCCGATCGCGGCGAGCAGGAACAGCGGCGTCAGCTTGAGTCCCGCGAGCACCGCGATCGCGCGCGCGCCGAGCTTGACGCCGAACGCATTCAGCGCGAACAGCAGCAGGTACACGACGGTGATGAACACCGCGCGCGGCAGTGGCGCCGCGAGCGCCGGCACGAGGTGGGCGACCTGGCCCGACAGCGCCGCGGCCACGCCGGCACTGGAGGTGAAGTTGCTGATCCACATCAGCGCGCCCGCGAGGAATCCCATGAACGGGCCGAAGGTCGCCGATACATAGCTGTACGGGCCGCCGGTGGCGACCACGCGGCTGCCCACCGCGGCGAAGCACAGCGCGATCGGGATGATCGCCAGCGCGCCGGCGACCAGTGCGAGCGGCGCCGCGGGGCCGAGCTTGCCGGCGAGCACGCCCGGCATCTGGAACACACCGGCGCCGACGATCACGTTGATGACCGCGGCGGTGAGCACGAAGGACCCCACCGCGCGCAGCAAGGCGGCATCGCCGCGCAGCGCGACGGACGGCACGGCGTTCGAGGAAGGCACGCGGCCGGCGTCGTTCATGGCAAGGCACCCCCTGGTGGATGCGCAAGCCTCGCACGCGGATGGGCGGAAGGCGAGGCCCGGTTACCATGCCTGCCTCCCATGAGGACATGACATGCGCCTGCTTGCCCCATCGCCCGTTTCGCTCCTGCTCGCCTGCCTGCTTGTCCCCGCGGCGCACGCAGCCGATGCGTCGCCCACTGCCGCCGCCGCGCAACGTCCCGACGTCGCCACCGCGGCGCAGCGCGAGCACGATGCCGTGCGCAACTGGCGCCGCGACATCCACCAGCATCCGGAACTCTCCAACCGCGAGGAACGCACGTCGAAGCTGGTCGCCGACCACCTGAAAGCGCTCGGCCTCTCGCCGCGCACCGGCATCGCCCACCACGGCGTCGTCGCCATCGTCCAGGGCAAGCTGCCTGGCCCGAAAGTGGCGTTGCGCGCGGATATGGATGCGCTGCCGGTGACCGAACAGACCGGGCTGCCGTTCGCGTCGAAGGCGACCACGCTGTTCAACGGCCAGCAGACCGGCGTCATGCACGCGTGCGGGCACGATGCGCACACCGCGATCCTGCTCGGCGTCGCCGATGCGCTGGTGGCCATGCGCGACCAGTTGCCGGGCTCGGTGATGCTGGTGTTCCAGCCGTCCGAGGAAGGCGCGCCGGAGGGCGAGGAAGGCGGCGCGGCGCTGATGCTCAAGGAAGGCCTGTTCAAGGACTTCAAGCCGGACGCGATCTTCGGCCTGCACGTGTTCTCGACCCTGCCGGCCGGCACGATTGGCGTGCGCAGCGGTCCGGAAATGGCGGCGTCCGACAAGTTCACCATCACCGTGCACGGCCGGCAGACGCACGGCTCCGCGCCGTGGGGCGGGATCGACCCGATCGTCGCCGCCGCCGACATCATCAATACCGCGCAGACGATCGTCAGCCGCCGCACCAACATCGCCGCGCTGCCGGCGGTGGTGACCTTCGGCTCGATCCACGGCGGCATCCGCTACAACATCATTCCCGACGAGGTGACGCTGGTCGGCACCATCCGCACGTTCGACGAGAAGCAGCGCGCCGCGATCTTCGGCCAGTTGAAGGAGGTCGCCATCGACGTCGCCGCCGCGCACGGCGCCACCGTCGACGCCCAGGTGCCCGACCGCGCCGGCAATCCGGTGACCTACAACGATCCCGCGCTCACCGCGCGCATGCGCCCGAGCCTGGAAGCGGTCGCCGGCAAGGACCACGTGGTCGAACCGCCGCTGCAGATGGGCGCGGAGGACTATTCCTTCTACGCAAAGGAAGTGCCGTCGATGTTCTTCTTCGTCGGCGCGACCGCGCCCGGCATCGATCCGGCGACCGCGCCGAGCAACCATTCGCCGAAGTTCCAGCTCGACGAATCCGCGCTCGACCTCGGCCTGCGCGCGATGCTGCAGGTGACGCTGGACTACCTGCACCAGGGCGCGAAGCCGCAGGTGACCTCCCCGTAGGAGCGGCTTATAGCCGCGAGCTCCCTATTCGTAGGAGCGACGTGAGTCGCGACCATTGACGTAGAGCAACCGTCGCGACTGACGTCGCTCCTGCAGGAACTTCCGGCTGCAGGCCGCTCCTACGAAGACCGGGCGTAAAATCCGCGCATGGATCTCGACTCGCTTCCGCTCGGCCGCCAGGCCGATTACCCGCGCCACTACGACGCCTCGCTGCTGCATCCGATCCCGCGCGCGCTCGGCCGGCGCGAGCTCGGCATCGGCGGCGAAGCGCTGCCCTTCGCCGGCCTCGACCGCTGGTTCGGCTACGAACTCAGCTGGCTGGATGCGCGCGGCAAACCCGTCGTGGCGACGCTGACGCTCGAAGCGCCGGCCACCACGCCGCACCTGGTCGAGTCGAAGTCGCTGAAGCTCTATCTCAACTCGCTCAACGCCACCCGCTTCGACGATGCGGAGGCGGTGCGCGCGTGCATCGCCGCGGACCTGTCGCACGTGGCCGGCGGCGAGGTGGTCGTCCGCTTCGGCGTGCCGGCGGCCATCGACGCCGATGGCGCGATCCCGATCGATTCGCTCGACATCGCCATCGACGACTACGGCCCGCCGAATCCCGCGCACCTGCGCTGCAGCGACGACCTCGTCGAGGAAACCCTCGCCTCGCAGCTGCTCAAGTCCAACTGCCCGGTCACCGGCCAGCCGGACTGGGCGAGCGTGCGCATCGCCTACCGCGGGCCGCGCATCGACCGGGCCGGGCTGCTGCGCTACCTCGTCTCCTTCCGCGACCACTGCGAATTCCACGAGCAGTGCGTCGAGCGCATCTTCGTCGACGTGATGGCGCACTGCCGTCCCGGCACGTTGTCGGTGGAGGCGCGCTACACGCGTCGCGGCGGGCTCGACATCAACCCGTGGCGGGCGACGCCGGGCACGCGGCCCCCGGCCGCCGCGCGCGACCTGCGGCAATAGGCGTTCAGGCGGACGCGATGCCGCCTTAACGCGGCGCATGGGAGCCTGCCACCGCCCAACCGGCAGGAGGTTTTCCATGACGCCGCAGCAACCGAGCAACCCCGATCCCAGCCTGCAGCCGAGCCGCAGCACCGGCGCACGGCCGGACTTCTCCAACGTGCAGGGCCACAGCGACACGGTGCCCGGCAGCAGCCCGACCGGCAGCAACACCGCCGACTTCTCGAACGTGCAGGGCCATGCCGATACCAAGCCGGCAACCCCGCAGGCCGGCGGCCGCACCTACACGGTCAAGTCCGGCGACACGCTCTCGCGCATCGCGCAGGAGGTGTACGGCAAGGCCAGTCGTTGGCACGCGATCTTCGAGGCCAACCGCGACCGAATCCAGGATCCGGACCTGATCCGTCCCGGCCAGGTTCTGCAACTTCCGAACGTCGACTGAGCAAGGAGCACCCACATGACCCGCCCCCACGTCTCCCTCATCCTCATCGCCGCCGCGCTGGTTGCCGGCGTGGCCCTGGCCGGCTGCAAGAGGCACGCGGAACCAGCCAACGAAAGCACGGTGCCGCCAGCCGCCACCACCGCACCGATGCCGGCCACCGCATCGCCGCCCGCCTCGACCACCGCGGCGAGCCCGATGGCGACCACGCCGCCGCCGGCAACGTCGCCGATCGTGTCCGGCGTCGACCTCGGCAGCGCGGTCGGCGGCGACAACAAGGTGACCAAGCCGTCGACGAGCTTCGCCAAGACCGACACCATCCACGCCTCGGTCGCCACCAACGGCAGCAAGGCTTCGACCGTGACCGCGCGCTGGACCTTCCAGGACGGCCAGGTCGTGCACAGCGAGGACAAATCCATCGCCGCCGGCGCGCAGGTCACCGACTTCAGCATCTCCAAGCCGGACGGCTGGCCGGCCGGCGACTACAAGCTGGAAGTGCTGGTCGACGGCAACGTCGCGCAGACCAAGGACTTCAAGGTCAAGTAAGACCGTGCGCGGAAGGCGGTGCGTTCAGCGCCCGCCTTCCGCAACGACGGCGGTCGCGCCATCGCCGTGCGCGGCTGCGCCCAGCGCCTGCCGCACCGGCAGGCGCTGCGGCCAACCACCCGCCATCGCCTTGTACAGCGCCACCAAGCTGGTCGCGTTGCGCGTGCGCGCATCGGCGAAGGCGTCCTGCGCCTGCAGCCGGGTGCGCTCGGCATCGAGCACCTCGAACAGGTCGGCCGCGCCCGCGTCGTAACGCACGCGCGCCAGCCGCGCGGCGTTCGCGCTGTCGCGCGCGGCCGACGCGAGATGCGCGTCTTCCTGCCGCGTGCGATCCAGGCGCACCAGCGCGTTCTCGGTGTCTTCCAGCGCCTGCAGCACGCTCTGCTGGTAGCGGGCCAGTTCGCCCGCCGCATCCGCGTCGGTGGCGGCGATGCGCGCGCGCACGCGGCCGATGTCGAGGAATGACCAGTCGATGCCGAGCGCGACCAGCCGCGTTTCGCTGTCGCGCCGGAACAGGTTGCCCGCGTCCACCGCCTGGCTGCCGATCAGGCCGCCGAGGGTGAAGCGCGGGAAGAGGTCGGCGGTGGCGACACCGATGCGCGCGGTCGCCGCGTGCAGGCGTTGCTCGGCGGCGGCGACGTCCGGACGGCGGCGCAGCAGCTCGCCCGGCGTGCCCGGGTCCGGAGCCACCGGCAATGTCGGCAGCGGCGACGACGCCTGCAATTCGCCCAGCAGCGCTTCCGGCGCGCGCCCGGTCAGCACGGCGAGCCGGTGCATCGCCACCGCGACCTGCGCTTCCAGCGCGGGCACGCGGGCTTGGGTGCTCTCGACCTGTGCCCGCGCCCGCGAAGTATCGAACTCGCTGCCGCGGCCGGCGTTGAAGCGCGCATCCACCAGCCGCAGCGTTTCCTGCTGGTTGGTGGCGTTGTCCTGCGCCACGCGCAGGCGCTCCTGCAGTCCGCGCAATTCGAAATAGCCACTCGCGACCTCGCCGACGATCGCCACCTGCAGCGCGGCGAGGTCGGCACCGCTGGCGGCGGTGTCGGCACGCGACGCTTCCACCGAGCGGCGCACGCGACCGAACAGGTCGAGTTCCCAGCTCGCGGTCGCGCCGACGCCGTAGCTCTTCGCATCACGATCGCCGCGCGCCACGCCCGGCGCCTGGTCCGCGCTCAGCCGCTGGTCGCTGGCCTGGCCTTGCGCGGTGATGGTCGGCAGGTAATCGAACTTCGCGCCACGCAACAGTGCATTGGCGCTGTCGTAATGCGCGAGCGCGATGCGCAGGTCGTGGTTGGCGGCCAGCGCGTCCTCGACCAGGCGCGTGAGTTCGGGATCGCCGAACGCGCGCCAGAATTCCGTATCGATCGCAGGTGCCGCCTGTCCGGCGGTGGGTGCCTGCGCGAATTGCGCAGGCACCGGCGTGTCGGGACGCACGTAGTCGGGGCCGACCGCGCACGCCGAAACGAAGAGCGCGGTGGCGAGCGCGAGCACCGCGTGCCTGGGATGCTTATCCATGGACAGTCTCCAGGTTGCCGTCGGCATCCGCCACGGGCGCGCGCCGGGCGACCAGCTTGCGCAGCGCGACGTAGAACACCGGGGTGAGGAACAAGCCGAACAGGGTCACGCCGAGCATGCCGGCGAACACGGTGATGCCGGTGGCCGAGCGCACCTCCGCACCCGCGCCGTGCGAGAACACCAGCGGCACGGTGCCGGCGATGAACGCGACCGAGGTCATCACGATCGGACGCAGGCGCAGGCGGCACGCTTCCAGTGCGGCTTCCACGATCCCCTTGCCCTGCAGTTCCAGCTCGCGCGCGAATTCGACGATCAGGATCGCGTTCTTGCACGCCAGGCCCATCAGCACCACCAGGCCCACCTGCACGAAGGTGTTGTTGTCGCCGCCGGTGAGCTTGACGCCCAGCAACGCCGACAGCAGGCACATCGGCACGATCAGGATGACCGCCAGCGGCAGCGTCCAGCTTTCGTACAGCGCGGCGAGCACGAGGAACGCGAGGAGGATCGCGAGCGGGAACACCACCAGCGCCGCGTTGCCTTGCGTGGCTTCCTGGTAGCTGAGGTCGCTCCAGTCGAAGCCCATGCCGTTGGGCAGCACCTTGCCGGCCAACTCGCTCACCTTCTGCATCGCCTCGCCGGAGGACATCACGCGCGGGTCCGCCTCGCCGAGCAGGTCGGCGGCGGGATAGCCGTTGAAGCGCAGCACCGGGTCGGGGCCGTACGTCTGCCTGATGGTCACCATCGAGCCGATCGGCACCATCTCGCCGCGGTCGTTGCGCGTACGCAGGTTGGCGATGTCCTCGGCTTCGTCACGGAACTGGCCGTCGGCCTGCGCGATCACCTGCCAGGTGCGACCGAACATGTTGAAGTCGTTGACGTAGGCCGAACCGAGATAGGTCTGCAGCGTGTCGAACAGTTCCGTCAGCGGCACGCCCTGCGCCTTCGCCTTGACGCGGTCGACCTCGGCGTCGAGCTGCGGCACGTTCGCCTGGTAGCTGGAGATCGGGAAGCCCATGCCCGGCGTCTGCGACGCCGCGCCCTGGAAGCCCTGCACCGCGTTCTGCAGCGCGCCATAGCCGAGGTCACCGCGGTCCTCGACGAACAACGAGTAGCCCGAGCCGTTGCCGAGGCCGAGGATCGGTGGCGGCATCAGCGAGAAGGCGAAACCTTCCTGGATCCCGGAAATCTTCTGCGAGATCTCGTCGTTGATCTGCTTGGCGGTCTGGTGGCGCTCGCTGAAGGGCTTGAGCGGGAAGAACACCACGCCGCTGTTCGGAGTGTTGGTGAACTGCAGCGGATTGAGGCCCGGGAAGGCGACTTCGTGCGCCACGCCGTCGACGCTCATGGCCATCTTCGCGACCTTCTTCAATGCGGCGTCGGTGCGTTCGATCGAAGCGCCTTCCGGCAGCTTCACGCCGGCGATCAGGTACAGCTTGTCCTGGGTCGGGATGAAGCCGCGCGGCACCCAGTGGAAGACGAAGCCGGTGGCGAGCAGCAGCACGGCATACACGGCGAACACGCGCCCGCGATGGCCGAGCGAACGGCCGACGACGCCGTGGTAGCGGGTCGAGCTGCGCTTGAAGAAGCGGTTGAACGGATGGAAGGCCCAGCCGAACAGGCGCTCGATCAAGCGCGAGAGCGCGTCCGGCGGCGCGCCGTGCGGGCGCAGCAGCTTGGCGGCGAGCGCCGGCGACAGGGTCAGCGAATTGACCGCCGAGATCACCGTCGAAATGGCGATCGTCACCGCGAACTGCTTGTAGAACTGGCCGGTCACGCCCGACAGGAAGGCCATCGGCACGAACACCGCGCACAGCACCAGCGCGATCGCGATGATCGGGCCCGAGACTTCCTTCATCGCCAGGTGCGCGGCCTGCAGTGGCGTTGCGCCTTCCTCGATGTGGCGTTCCACGTTCTCGACCACGACGATCGCATCGTCCACCACGATGCCTATCGCCAGCACCAGCCCGAACAGGCTGAGGGTGTTGATCGAGAACCCGAGCAGGTACAGCGCCGCGAAGGTGCCGACGACGGACACCGGCACCGCGATCAGCGGGATGATCGACGCGCGCCAGGTCTGCAGGAACAGGATCACCACCAGCACGACCAGCGCGATGGCTTCCAGCAGCGTGCTGACCACGGCCTTGATCGAGTCGCGCACGAAGATCGTGGTGTCGTACACCGTGCGGTATTCGATGCCCGGCGGGAAGCGCTTCTGCAGCTCGTTCATGGTCGCGACCACCTGGTCGCGGATCTGCAGCGCGTTCGCGCCCGGCGCCTGGAAGACGCCGACCGCGGCGGCGTCCATGCCGTCCAGGCGCGCGCGCAGCGTGTAGTCGCCGGCGGCGAGCTCGAGGCGCGCGACATCACCCAGCCGCACCACCTGGCCGTCGTCGCCGGCCTTCAGCACGACGTTGCGGAACTCCTCCACCGAGCGCAGGCGGCCCTGCGCGTTGATCAGGGTGAGGAAGTCGCTGCCGTGCGGCATCGGCTCGGCGCCCAGCTGGCCGGCGGACACCTGGATGTTCTGCTCGCGGATCGCGCGCACCACGTCGCCCGCGGTCAGCCCGCGCGCGGCGACCTTGTCCGGATCCAGCCACACGCGCATCGCGTAGTCGCCACCGCCGAAGATCTGCGCATCGCCCACGCCCGGCAGCCGCGCCAGCGCGTCCTTGACGTGCAGGCGCATGTAGTTGCGCAGGTAGAGCGTGTCGTACTTGCCGTTCGGCGACACCAGGTGCACCACCATCAGGAACACCGGCGACTGCTTCTGCGTGGTCACGCCCTGTCGTCGCACGTCCTCGGGAAGGCGGGCCAGCGCCTGGGCGACGCGGTTCTGCACGCGCACCGCCGCGTCGTCGGCGTTGGTACCGGGCTTGAACGTCACCGTCATCTGCAGCACGCCGTCGGAGCCGGCGACCGACTTCATGTACATCATGTTCTCGACGCCGTTGATCGCCTCCTCCAGCGGCGTCGCCACGGTTTCCGCGATCACCTTCGGATTCGCGCCCGGATACACCGTGCGCACGACCACCGACGGCGGGACCACTTCGGGGTATTCGCTGATCGGCAGCAGCGGGATCGCGATCAGGCCGGCGGCGAAGATCACGATCGACAGCACCGCGGCGAAGATCGGGCGGTCGATGAAGAACTTGGAGAAATCCATGTCCTGGTTCCTGTCTCAGGCTTCCGCCGCAGGGGGCGGAGGCAGGGAAAGCGCCGGGCCGGCCCTCCCCGCGCGGGGAGGGAGTTCGCGGGAAGGGCCGGTGGCGTCCGGTGGCGCCGGCGTGCGGCGCGAAAGCGGTGGCGGTTAGTTCGCGCTGGCGACCTGCGCGGCCGGCGGCGGTGCGCCCATCGCGATGGTCTTCGGCGTCACTGGCATGCCGGGGAAGAACACCTTCTGCACGCCGTGCACGATCACCCTGTCCCGCGGCGCGAGGCCCGACTCGACCACGCGCAGGCCGTCGATCAACCGCCCGGTGACGATGTCCTTGCGCTGCGCGACGTTGTGCGGCCCGAGCACGTACACGTACTTGCGGTCCTGGTCGGTGAGCACGGCCTTGTCGTCGACCAGCATCGCGGTGAAGCGGCCGCTGCCCTGCAACTGCACCCGCGCGAACAGGCCCGGCGTCAGCATGCGATCCGGATTGGGGATCACGGCGCGCGCGCGGACGGTGCCGGTATTCGGATCGGCCTGGTTGTCGACGAAGTCGACCGTGCCCGCGTGCGGGTAGCCGCTCTCGTTGGCGAGGCCGACGCGCACCGGGTTGCGGGTGCCGTCGCGCTCGCCCTTGCGCGCGAGCTCGGCGTAACGCAGAAAGCTCTGCTCGTCGCTTTCGAAATAGACGTACATCGGGTCCTGCGAGACGACGGTGGTCAGCAGCGTCTGGTCGGCCTGGGCGAGATTGCCGGCGGTGACCAGCGCGCGACCGGCGCGTCCCTCGATCGGCGAGCGCACCTCGGTGAACTGCAGGTCGAGCTTCGCGCTGGCGACGGCGGCTTCGGCGCCGCGCACCGACGCGTCGCCCTGCGCGCTCGCCGCGCGGCGGGCGTCGAACTCCTCGCGCGAAATGGCCTTGGCCTCGATCAGCTGCTGCGCGCGCGCGTCCTGGCTCTGCGCCAGCCTGGCGCCGCTGCGCGCGCGCTCGAGGTCGGCCAGCGCGCGGTCCAGCGCGGCGCGATAGGGCCGCTGGTCGATCACGAACAGCAGCTCGCCCTTGTGCACTTCCTGGCCTTCGCGGTACGCCACGCGCTGCACGTAGCCGCTCACGCGCGGACGCAGGTCGACGGTTTCCACGGCGGCGACGCGGCCGGTGAAATCGTCCCAGGCATGCACCGGCTTGGTGAGCACGGTGGCGACGCTCACCTCCGGGGGCGGCGGCATGCCGGCACTGGGTTCGGCATGGCTGCTGCAGCCCGCGGCGAGCGCGATGGCCACGCCGGTGGCCAGCGCGAGCAAGGGCACTGCAAAACGGCGGGAACGGGTCATCGGGGGGATTCCTTGGCGGAAGTGGGAGGAGGAAGGAGGGACTGCAGCAGCGCACGCGCGTCCTGCAACCAGCCTGCGCAGGGCGCGGCGCCATTGCTATCCGGTCCTTGCGACGAAACAGGAAGACGGTTTTCGACACCGCCCTGTGACATGCCACCGGACGGACCGCAGCGGACGACGGCTTCGGCGCCATCGCGCCGTTCCAGCAGCGCCAGCGCCTGCCGGCCGATGTCGACCGCGGTCGGCCACTGCGGGCACAGGTGGCGGCGCGTGCGGTCGACGCACACCGGCGCGTCGACCGACAGCAGCTGCACGCGCACGCCCAGCGCCAGCGCTTCGTCGTGCAGCGCGCACGCGAGCATGCGCAATGCCGCCGCGGCGATCGAACGATGCGCATATCCGGCCCACGGCAGCGCGTTGCCGGGTCCACCGATCAGCACGTAGCCACCGCCCCGGCCGTCGCGCGCGAGCAGCGGCAACAGGTGGCGCGCGGCGGCCAGGTGCGGCTGCACATCGCTCTGCAGCTGCGCGCACAACGCATCGCTCGGCTGGTCGAGCAGGCGACCGCGCGTGCCCGGCCCCGCGACCGCGACCACCGCGCCG
>JABFWF010000250.1 GCA_013362405.1 Lysobacter sp.
ACCTGCCGGCGAAGTTTCACGCGGGTTTCGATGCGGCGTCGAAGAAGGCCGCCGCGCGATGAGCGGATCCGAACCGTCGATCGCCGAACTGCAGGCCGAGTACCGCCAGCTCCTGCAGCGGCTGGAGGCGAACGAGCGCGAGTTCCGACGCCTCGGCCGCGCGGTCTGGCGCGTGCAGGAAGACGAGCGCCGGCGGCTGGCCCGCGAACTGCACGACGGCCTCGGCCAGAACCTCACCGCGCTGAAGCACCGCCTCGCCCAGGTCGCCGGCGAACTCGGTCCCGGACAGGAAGCGCTGCGCGCGCGCATGGAGACGGCGATCGCGCTGTGCTCGACGTCGCTGGAGGACACGCGACAGATGTCGCGGCTGCTGCGTCCGCCGATCCTCGACGACCTCGGCCTCGAGCCCGCCTTGCGCTGGCTGGCGCGCAGCGTCGGGGAAAGCAGCGGGCTGGCGGTGGTCGTCGAGGTCGGCGACCTGCCGCCGCTCGGCGGCGAGGCGCAGACGCTCTTGTTCCGCATCGCCCAGGAAGCACTCAACAACGCCGCCCGCCACGCCCGCGCGCAGAGCGTGCTGCTGCGCCTCGTCGCCCAGAAGGCGGAGCTGCAGTTGCAGGTGATCGACGACGGCATCGGTTTCGAGCCCGCGCAGGCGCGCGGCGGCGGCCTCGGCGGGATGCGCGAACGCATTCGCCTGCACGGCGGCCGGCTGGAATTGCGCTCGGCGCCCGGCCAGGGCACGCGCATCCGCGCGGTGGTGCCGCTCGGCGAGGCCTGACGCGGCGGCACGAGTCCCGCTTGACGCGGTCCCGGCGACAGGCGAGCTTAGGCCTCGGGGGATTCCGCAATGCGCGTGCTGATCGCAGACGACCACACGATGGTGCGCGAGAGCCTGGTCGGCGTGCTGCTGGCCGCGGGCGACGTGCAGGTCGTGGCGCAGGCGTCCGACGGCATCGAGGCCGTCGAGCTGGCGTTGAAGACGCGCCCGGACGTGGTCGTCGCCGACCTGTCGATGCCGCGCCTCAACGGGCTGGAGGTCGTGCGCCGACTGCGCGAGGCGCTCCCCCAGACGCGCGTGCTGGTGCTGACCATGCACGGCGAGGACGAATACGTATTGCAGGCGGTGCGCGCGGGCGCGTCGGGCTACCTCGTCAAGGACAGCGCCGCGTCGGAACTGCTGTCGGCGCTGCGCAGCCTGCATGCCGGCCGCGGCCACTTCGGCCCGCAGGCGGCGAAGGCGCTCGCCGACCAGCTGCATCGCCCCGAGCGCCCGCTCGACGACCCCTACGGCCGCCTCACCGAACGCGAACGCGAAGTCTTCCACCTCATCGCCGAAGGCATGACGACCAAGGACATCGCCCAGCGCCTGGGCATCAGCACGAAGACCGCCGAGAACCATCGCGGCCGCGTGCTCGACAAGCTCGGCGTGCGCAACACCGCGGAACTCGTGCGCTACGCGCTGCGCAAGGGCCTGGTCGAATAGGTGCGAACGCGGCGAGTGTTGTGCACGGTGTATGCTCCGGCGCACTCGCCCGGAGCCGCCGCATGAAGCGCATCGCCAACCTCCTGCTCTGCACCCTGCTCGCCGCCTGCAGCATCGGACCGGTGCGGCGCGTGTCGGAACCGTCGGCGAACATCCAGCAGCTCACCGTGCGCGCCGACGGCAGCTGGTCGATCGACCTGCGCATCGATAATTTCTCCAGCGTGCCGATGCGCTTCGACAACGTGGCGCTCAAGCTCACCATCGGCGGCGAGGACGCCGGCAAGGTGCAGGGCCAACCCGCGCTCGGCATCGGTCCGGAAGCGGCGGACGTCGCGTCGCTCACCCTGGCGCCAAGCGCCGCAGCGAAGATCGTCGTCGCCGACGCGCTGGCGCGCGGACGCACGCTCGATTACCGGCTCGAAGGCACGCTCACCGCCGCGGCGGAGAACGGCCGCGCGCGCGACTACGACATCGACCGGAAGAACGCACTCAGCCCGGTACCGGGGCTGACGGGCGCGATGCGCTGACGCACACCGTCGGGATCGGCTGTCGCCACAGCACCACAGGAAGAGCTGCCTTCAGGTCGTCCTTTCAGCGTCTTCCCGACCGACGGCACCTCGCGGCTGCATCTCGATCGTGCAGTTGCCCGGCATTACTCATCGTCCGGCCACCGAATCGCCGGCGCGGCCGGCTTGGCCTTCGGCACGGGCTGCGCGGCGACGGCTTCCCACACCTTCAGGGCATCCACGGTCGCCGCCACGTCGTGCACGCGCAGCAGCATCGCGCCGCGCTGGGCGGCGATGAGGTGCGCGGCGACGGAACCGGCCGCGCGTTCGTGCGGTTCGCTGCGACCGGTCAATTCGCCGATGCTCTTCTTGCGCGACAGGCCCGCGAGCACGGGCACGCCGAGTCCGGTGAAGCGCTCCATCTGGGCGAGAAGCATGAGGTTGTGCTGCAGCGTCTTGCCGAAGCCGAAGCCCGGGTCGACGACGATGCGCTTTTTGTCGATGCCGGCCATCTCGGCCGCGAAGATGCGCTCGGCAAGGAAGCGGTGCACTTCACCCACCACGTCGTCGTAATGCGGCGCATCCTGCATCGAGCGCGGCTCGCCCTGCATGTGCATCAGGACCACCGGCACGCCGAGCGCGGCGGCGGTGTCGAGCGCGCCCTCGCGCCGCAACGCGCAGACGTCGTTGATCATGCCGGCGCCGGCTTCGACGGCGGCACGCATCACTTCCTGCTTCGATGTGTCGATGCTGATCGGCAGCGAGGTTCCTTTCGCCAGCCGCTCGATTACCGTGATGACGCGGCGCAGTTCTTCTTCCAGCGATACATCCGCGGCCCCCGGGCGCGTGGATTCGCCACCGATGTCGAGGGCGTCGGCGCCTTCCGCAGCCAGGCGCAGGCCATGCGCGACCGCGGCGTCGACCGTCGCGTGCTCGCCGCCATCGGAAAACGAATCCGGCGTGACGTTGACGATGCCGACCACGCGCGGGCGGTCGAGCCGGAGGACGCGGCCGGCGCAGTCGAGCTGGTGGACGATGTCGAACATGGGAGCGAAACCCTTGGCGTACGGATGCGCAGGATAGGCGCTGCCGACGCCGCGGCGCGACATGGCCGCGGCTAGGGAATAGCCGGCGTACCCTGCGGCTGCCGTTCGAGGCGAGCGAGGATCTGCTGGAAGCGAGGCAGGTCGCGCAGCGCATCGAGGTCGGGATCGTGCTCGATCCAGTCGCGGAATCCCTGGCCGGTCGCGACGGCGCGCTCCAGCAGTTCCAGCGCACGCCCGCTTTCTCCTGCCAGCGCGAAGTAGCACGCGCAGTTGTAGAGCGTGTCGTAGTCGTTGGGGCGCAGGTGCAGCGCCATCTCGGCGTGTTGCTTCGCGGCGTCCTTGTCGCCGAGTCGCCGCAGCAGCGCGGCGGCGGCGTAGTGGGCGCGTGCGTTCTCCGGGTCGAGGTCGATGCAATGCAGGCTCGCCGCGACGCCACGGCGCGCCATGTCGTCGGCACGTCGTTCGTCGCCGAGCGCCTCGGCGGCGCCGACGCCGATCATCAGCGCCTGGAACTCGTCCGGATGCACGCGGTGCGCCGCCTCGAACAGCGCGATCGCGCGCGCATAGTCGCCGCGGGCGAAGCAATGGCGGGCGAAGTAGTAGTGGGCTTCGTACAGGTCGGGGTTGAGCTCGATCGCACGGGTGAATTCCGCCGCGGCCGCGCCGTCGTCGCCGGAAAAGGCGAGCGTGTGCGCATGGGCGACGTGGGCTTCGGCGAGCTCGGGCGCCAGCTCCAAGGCGCGCCGGCTCGCGGCGAGCGCCTCGTCCAGCACGTCGGCGGGACGGGAGAAGCGCCACAGCATCAGCTCGCAGAGCACGTCGGCGAGGCCGGCGTGGGCCTGCGCGTAGCCGGGCTCGATGGCGATCGCGTGCCGGTACATCTGCGCCGACGCTTCCCACTTGATGCGGTCCTTGGCGCCTTCGAGCCGGCGCCCGCGCAGGTAGAAATCGTAGGCACGCATGTCGCGCGGCGCATAGCGACGGAGGTCGAGCGCCTCGGGCGTGCGCAGCGACACGCGCAGCGCGTCGACCACGTTGCGCGCGATCTCTTCCTGGATCGCGAAGACATCCTCGAGCCGGCGGTCGAAGTTCTCCGACCACAGGTGGTAGCCGTTGCCCGCATCGATCAGCTGCGCGGTCACCCGCACGCGCTCGCCGGCCTTGCGCACGCTGCCTTCCATGATCGCCGCCACGCTCAGCGCGCGTCCGATCTCGCGGGCGTCCGCACCACCGTCGCGGAAGCGGAACGACGACGTGCGCGAGGCCACGCGCAGGCCGCGGACGCGGGTGAGGGCATTGAGGATCTCCTCGGCCAGCCCGTCGCAGAAATAATCCTGGTCGTGCGCCTCGCTCAGGTCGGCGAACGGCAGGATCGCCACCGACGCCTCGGGCGCGGCAGGGGCCGCCGGCCCGGTGCGCTCGATGCCGCGCGCGCCGATGTCGTAGGTCCAGGCAAGCGCGCAGGACAGCAGGAAGCCGAGCGCCAGCAGCACCAGCAGCAGGCGCATCGACCAGGCGGGCAACCCGAGCGGTTCGAAGGTCGCGCTGCCGAGCTGGATCAGGATCCAGCTCGCGACCAGATAGGCACCGGCGACGCGGAACACGCGCCGGCGGCGGAATTCCGCCAGCGTCTGCTTCAACGATCCGGACCAGTCGCGCATGCGGAACGGCCTCGCTCCTGCGCCCGCCGCGGACGGGGGCGCCGCGGCCCATGCTACGCCGCCCGCCGTCGTGCAGCGGCGGACAGAAAAAAGCCCCCGCATCGCTGCGGAGGCTTTGGAGAACAACGGGCCGGGCCGCATGCGGCGGCCATCACGCTCAGGTCTGCGCGGCCGGTCCCGCCAGCGGCGACAGCGGCCGCGGGGTGTCGTCGGACTTGCCGCTGCTGCCCGGCTTGTTCCAGCCCGCCGGCGGCGGCGGATCGCGGCCTTCCATGATCGCGTCGATCTGCGGCGCGTCGATGGTCTCGTACTGCAGCAGCAGCTTGGCCATCGTGTGCAGCTTGTCGAGGTTCTCGGTCAGGATCGAGCGGGTGCGGTTGTAGGCGCGGTCGAGGATGCCGTGCACGACCTCGTCGATCCTGCGCGCGGTGTCGTCGGAGACGTTCTTGTGCTGGGTCACCGAGCGGCCGAGGAACACCTCGTCCTCCTCCTCGCCGTACGCGATCGGGCCGAGCTCGTCCGACAGCCCCCACTTGGTGGCCATGTTGCGCGCCATCTTGGTCGCGCGCTCGATGTCGTTGGACGCGCCGGTGGTGACCTTCGCGGTACCGAAGATCAGTTCCTCCGCCACGCGACCGCCGTACAGCGAGCACAGCTGGGACTCGATCGCGGTCTTGTTGTAGCTGTACTTGTCGCCTTCCGGCAGGTACATGGTGACGCCGAGCGCGCGGCCGCGCGGAATGATCGTGACCTTGTAGACCGGGTCATGCTCCGGCACCAGGCGGCCGACGATGGCGTGCCCCGCCTCGTGGTAGGCGGTCAGCGTCTTCTCCTGCTCGCTCATGGCCATCGAGCGGCGCTCGGTACCCATCAGGATCTTGTCGCGCGCACGGTCGAAGTGGTCCATGCGCACGTCCTTGGCGTTCTCGCGCGCCGCGAACAGCGCCGCCTCGTTGACGAGGTTGGCGAGGTCCGCGCCGGAGAAGCCCGGCGTGCCGCGCGCGACCACCATCGGCTCGACGTCGTCGGCCAGCGGCACCTTGCGCATGTGCACCTTGAGGATCTGCTCGCGGCCCCTCACGTCCGGCAGGCCCACGACGACCTGGCGGTCGAAGCGGCCCGGGCGCAGCAGCGCCGGGTCGAGCACGTCGGGACGGTTGGTCGCGGCGATCACGATCACGCCCTCGCCGCCCTCGAAGCCGTCCATCTCGACCAGCAGCTGGTTGAGCGTCTGCTCGCGCTCGTCGTGGCCGCCACCGAGGCCGGCGCCGCGATGGCGGCCGACCGCGTCGATTTCGTCGATGAAGATGATGCACGGTGCGTGCTTCTTCGCCTGCTCGAACATGTCGCGCACGCGGCTGGCACCGACGCCGACGAACATCTCGACGAAGTCGGAACCGGAGATCGAGAAGAACGGTACCTTCGCCTCGCCGGCGATCGCCTTCGCGAGCAGCGTCTTGCCGGTGCCCGGCGGGCCGACCATCAGCACGCCGCGCGGGATGCGCCCGCCGAGCTTCTGGAACTTGCCGGGATCGCGCAGGAACTCGACCAGCTCGGACACTTCCTCCTTGGCCTCGTCGCAGCCGGCGACGTCGGCGAAGGTGACCTTGGTCTGGTCCTCGTTGAGCAGCTTGGCGCGCGAGCGGCCGAAGGACATCGCGCCCTTGCCGCCGCCCTGCTGCATCTGCCGCATGAAGTACACCCAGATGCCGATGAACAGCAGCCACGGCGCGACGTTCAGCAGGATCATGCCCAGCGACAGGCCGCTCGACGGCGGTGCCTGCACGGTCGTGACGCCGTGGTTGAGCAGGTCGTTGACCATGTCCTTGTCGGCCGGCGCATAGGTGGTGAAGCGCGTGCCGTCCTTGCGCTCGCCGCCGATCGTGGTGCGGTCCTCGCCGATGTTCACCTTGGAGATGCGGTTGTCGCGCACCTCCTGCACGAACTGGTCGTAGGTGAGCGCGCTGTCGCCGGCGGCCTTCGGGCTGAAGCTCTGGAACACCACCATCAGCACGACGGCCACTACCGCCCACAGCATCAGGTTCTTGGCGAGGTCGTTCATCTTGCGCATCCGGTGGAAATCTCTCTGCAGTTCGGGATCAGCGGCGCTTGTCCTGCGCGAGGGCGTAGACCTCGGGCGAGCGCCTGCGGGAAGCCGCCGGTTTCCGAATCACGACGCGAGCATAGCGCTGCCGCAGCTCCCGCACGTATTCGTCGAACCCCACGCCCTGGAACAGCTTGATCAGGAAGGTGCCGCCGGGGCGCAGGTGGCGGTCGGCGAAATCCATCGCCAGTTCCGCCAGGTGCATGGCGCGCGGCTGGTCGACCGCGTCCACGCCACTCTTGTTGGGGGCCATGTCGGAAAGAACAAGGTCGACCGGCTGGCCGCCGAGCGCGGCTTCGAGCCGCGATAAGACGTCATCGTCCCTGAAGTCGCCATGAAGAAATTCGACGCCGGCGAGCGAGGGCATCTCGAGGATGTCGAGCGCGATCACCCGCCCGCCGTCGCCGAGCGCCTGGCGTACCCATTGCGACCAGCCGCCGGGCGCGGCGCCGAGGTCGACCACGACCATGCCCGGCTTCAGCAGGCGGTCGCGCTCGACCAGTTCCTCCAGCTTGTACGCCGCGCGCGAACGCAGGCCCTCGGCCTGCGCCTTCTTCACGAAGGGGTCTGAGAAATGCTCTTTCAGCCAGCGCTGGCTGGACTTGCTGCGGGCGGCCACGTCGGCGGGACCACTCGTTCGAAGGGCCGGATCGGAACGGCATGATACCCTGACGTTCCTCTCCCATTCCGTGCCCCATGTCGCTCGCCCTGACCAACGCCCAGATCCGTTTCCTCCGCGGTCAGGCGCACGATCTCAAGGCGATGCTGCAGGTGGGCGGTAAGGGAATCAGCGACGCGCTCGTGGCCGAAGTCGGCAACGCGTTGGAGCAGCACGAGCTCATCAAGGTGAAGGTCGCCAGCGAGGACCGCGACGTGCGCGACGCGATGATCGCCGAGCTGGCCGAACGCGCCGGCGCCTCGCTGGTGCAGCGGATCGGCCACACCGCGGTGCTGTTCCGGCCCAACCCCGAAAAGCGCCGGATCGTGCTGCCGCGTACCTGAACAGGCGCCGCGCCTCCCCTACGTGCAACTCAACCTCGAACGTCCCGACTACAGCTGGTTCCTGCGCGGTGCCGACGGGCGCCACGTGCTGGTGAACGAACGCGCGCTCACCCGCAGCTGCGTGGTCTCGCCGGACACGCTGGTCGAGGACTGGCCGGTCACCGACGCGAAGGCGATGCTGCCCGCGGACCTCGATCCCCTCCTGTCGCTGCGGCCCGAGCTGGTCGTGCTCGGCACCGGCGACCAGCAGGTGTTCCCACCCGCCGCCGTGCTCGCGGCGTGCCTGGGGCGCGGCATCGGCCTTGAAGTGATGTCCAACGCCGCCGCCGCGCGTACCTACAGCGTGCTGGCCGGCGAAGGGCGGCGCGTGGTCGCGGGCTTCATGCTGGCCGCCGCTGCCCGCTGAACTGTTCACCCGTTCGCGCCTGTCCGGCGCCGGTTTCACGCCTTTCTCCGCCACGTGGGGCTAAGGCGGATGACCGGAGCGCCGCGGTCGATTCGTTGCAGCCGGTGGCCCGGACGGCGCGAGGCGGCAGGATGGTGTTGCGGACACTCAGCGGGAACAGCACCGGCGACGGCACGGCGCAGCGGCGCATGCTCGATTCCCTGCCGGCCGCCGCCTTCACCTGCGACGCGCGCGGCAAGCTCACCTACGTCAACCCGGCGTGGACCCGCCTGCTCGGCTACAGCGAGGCCGAGCTGCTCGCCATGCCCTACGAGGAGCTGGCCGACCCGGCGACCGTCGAGGCCTGGACGGCGGCGGTGGCGGATGTCGCAGCCGGCCGCACGTCCAGTTTCGATATCGAGAAACGTCTGCGCCACAAGGACGGCTCGGCCCGCTGGGTCGACTGCACGGTCAACGTGGTGCGCACCCCCGAGGGACGGCTGCACGGCCTGCTCGGCGTCGGCATGGACGTCGGCATGCGCAAGCGCGGCGAGGTCCTGCAGGCGGGTTTGCGTGACGTGCTCGAGCAGATGTCGCTCGGCTCCAGCCTGGGGCAGGTGCTGCTGCGGCTCGCCGAGGTGATCGAGAAGGCGCTCGACCACGGCGCGCGCGCGTCGATCGAGCTGCTCAGCGACGACGGCACGTACCTGTTCCCGGCCGCCGCGCCCAGCCTGCCGCCCGACTACCTGCGCGCCATCGGCCGGCTGCCGATCGCCGAGGGCGCCGGCAGCTGCGGCACGGCGGCGTTCCGCCGCCAGCCGGTGTTCGTGGTCGACACCCTCAGCGATCCGCTGTGGGCGGACTATCGCGACCTCGCCCGCCGCTTCGACGTCGGCGCGGGCTGGTCGATGCCGATCCTCTCCAGCCGCGGCGCGTTGCTCGGCACCTTCGCGGTGTATTACCGCACGCCCTGCGAACCGACGCGCGACGAGCGCACCATGCTCGAGCTCGCCAGCCGCAGCGCGATGGTGGCGCTGGAACGCGAGCAGTCCGAGGCCGCGTTGCGCGCGCGCGGCGAACAGTTCCGCCGCGCGATCCAGGACGCGCCGATCCCGGTGATGCTGCATGCCGAGGATGGCCAGCTGCTCCAGTTGAGCACGGTCTGGACCGAACTCACCGGCTACACGCTGGGCGATACCGCGGTGCTGCGCCGCCTGCTGGCGCGCGCCTACGGCGCCGGCGACGAGGGGCTGGACGCCGCGGTGCAGCGCCTGTTCGACCGCCAGGGCCCGTCGCTGCTGCAGACCGAACTGCCGGTGGAAACGCGCGACGGCAAGCGCCTGACCTGGACCCTCAGCGCGTCCTCGCCCGGCCATCTGCGCGACGGCCGCCGCTTCGTGGTGGTGATGGCGCTGGACATCACCGAGCGCAAGCGCACCGAACGGCAGCTGCGGGCGAGCGAGGAGCGCGCCTCGCTGGCCACCCGGGTGGCGCAGGTCGGGATCTGGAACTGGGAGCCGGATAGCGGCCGCTTCGAGGCCGACGCGCGCTGCCGGGACATCCTCGGCGTGCCGCCGGGCCAGGCGATGGGCTTCGACCCCAGCATGCCGCACCTGCATCCGGACGACCGCGCGCTGGCACGGCACGGCCTCGAACGCGCGCTCGATCCACGCGGCAGCGGCCACTACGAGGCCGAGCTGCGGGTGCTGCGCGACGACGGCTCGATCCGCTGGATTTCCGGGCGTGCGCAATGCGTGTTCCGCGGCAACGGCAGGCGACGCCGTCCGGCGCTCCTGCTCGGTTCGCTGATCGACATCACCGACAGCAAGCGCATGCAGGAATCGCTGCTCGAGGCCGACCGGCGCAAGGACGAGTTCCTCGCCACGCTCGCGCACGAGCTGCGCAACCCGCTGGCGCCGCTGCGCAACTGCCTGCACGTGCTGAAGATGCACGACGACGAGGACCCGCAGGCCGCCCGCCTGCACGGGATGATGGACCGGCAGGTCAACCAGATGGTGCGCCTGGTCGACGACCTGCTGGAGGTTTCGCGCATCACCCGCGGCAACATCGAACTGCGCAAGCGGCCGGTGCCGCTGGCCGAGATCCTCGCCAGCGCGGTGGAGACCAGCCGGCCGCTGGTGGACCAGGCCGGGCACCGCCTCGAGATCGACCTGCCGCCGCCCACGGTCATGCTGTACGCCGATCCCATGCGCCTGGAGCAGGTGTTCACCAACCTGCTCAACAACGCCGCCAAGTACACGCCTGCCAGCGGCCGCATCGTCCTGCGCACCCGCGTGGAAGGCGGCGAGGTGGAAGTGTGCGTGTGCGACAACGGCATCGGCCTGCCGGCGGAAATGCTGGTGCAGGTGTTCGACATGTTCACCCAGTGCGACCACAGCCGCACGCACGCCCAGGGCGGCCTCGGCATCGGCCTGACGCTGGTGCGCAGCCTCGTCGAGCAGCACGGCGGGCGGGTGGAGGCCCGCAGCGAAGGACTGGGCTTCGGCAGCGAATTCATCGTCCACCTGCCCTTGCTCGCCGAGGCCCACGATGCGCGCGCCGATGCCGCGCGGCCGGCGGCCGCCGCGCATCATCCGCGCTCGGTGCTGGTCGCCGACGACAACCACGAGAGCGCCGATTCGATGGCGCTGTTCCTGCGCCTGAGCGGGCATGAGGTGCGCACCGTGTACGACGGCCGCGCATGCCTGGAGGCGATCGAGGAACGGCCGCCGGACGTGGTGCTGCTCGACATCGGCATGCCGGTGATCGACGGCTACGAAACCTGCCGGCGCATCCGCGCCTTGCCGGGGGGCGACGGCATCGCCGTCCTCGCCACCACCGGCTGGGGCCAGGATGCCGACCGCGAACGCAGCAACGCCTGCGGCTTCGACGAGCACCTGGTCAAACCGGTCGATCCGGGCGCATTGCTGGCGCGGCTGGATTCGCTGCCCGAGCACCACCCACGCGCGACACCCTGAATTCACCCGTTGCGGGCCGCGGCTCCCTAGACTGGCGCTTCCTCCGGAGCCACCCATGCCTTTGATGCCCACGCCGCGCCATCTGCTTTCCGCCGCCGTGCTCGCGCTGGCCGCGTGCAGCAGCGTCGACGGTGCGGCACGCGCCGCCGGCCCCGGGCGGCCCTTCGATCTCAAGCCCGGCGCCAGCGCAACGCTCGCCGGCGGCGGCACCCTTCGCTATCTCGCGCTGGTCGACGATTCGCGTTGCCGGCCGGACGTGCAATGCATCTGGGCCGGCGATGCGGAGATCGCGCTCGAATGGAGCGCCGGCGGCACGGCGCCCGCGCGATTCAACCTGCACGTGCAACCGGCGTCCTCGCGCCATGCGCTCGACGCGGGGCGCCAGCTGCACCTGATCGCGCTTGGGCGGGGAGCGGCGCCCGTGGCCACGCTGCAGGTGGACGCGGCGCCCTGAGCGCGGCGCGCCAGGCCGACGGGCGGCGCCCGCAAGCCGATTTTTCGGCAGTTGTCAACGTGGCGTGAGTGGACTATGGTCGGGCTGCATCACACGACCGCTTGAAGGGGGGCGATCGCATGCACAAGACCACGCTCCTGTCGGCCTGCGTCCTCGCGGGCCTGCTCCTCGCGGGCACGGCGCGCGCGCAGGAAGCCACCGCATGCCCGCAGCTGCCGGCCAGCGCCAACCTCACGTGGAACTATCGCGCCAGCGGCAACGCGGACCTCTGCGTCGCCCATCGCGCGGACGGCTCCGAGGCCTTCGGCCTGTACATCTCGCCCAAGCCGAGCTTCGAGCCGGCCCGCCCGGACCGTGCCGAGCAGGGCCAGGTCGACGGCCAGTCGCTGTACTGGTACCGCGCCGAACTCGCCGCGCAGCCGGGCGTGGAAGCGCGCGAAACCGTGTTCACCCTGCCGGACGGCCGTTCCGCGCACATCTGGCTGCAGGCGCCGAATGCCGACGGGTTGGCCGCCAGCCTGCAACTGGTGCAGGGCCTGCACTTCCAGCCCGGCCACGGCGAGGCCCAGGTCGCCGGCCAGTAAGCGGCGCGGCGCCCTGCGCGGGGCACCGCGAGGGCATGCCCTCAGAAGCGGCCTTCCTGGAAATCCACGAAGGCCTGCATCACCTGCTCGCGCGTGTTCATGACGAACGGGCCGTAGCGCGCGACCGGCTCGTGCAGCGGGCGGCCCGCGACCACGATCAGCCGCGCGCCCGCACCGCCGGCGCGCACGACGAAACGCTCGCCGCCGCCCAGCACGCCCAGCGCATGCGTGTCCAGCGCGCGCGCGTCATCGCCCTCGCCCACCGTCGCCGCGCCCTCGAACACGTAGGCGAAGGCGTTGTGGCCTTCGGGCAGCAGGTATTCCCACGCGGCCTGCGGGGCGAGCGAGACGTCCAGGTACACCGGATCCGTCGCCGGCTGCTCGATCGGCCCGCGCGTGCCATCGACGACACCGGCGATCACCTTCACCTCCACGCCCGCCTGCGGCCGCGCCACCGGGATGCGGTCGGGCGCGAACTCCTGGTAGCGCGGCGCGCCCATCTTCTCGCTCGCGGGCAGGTTCACCCACAGCTGGAAGCCGCGCATGCGGCCTTCCTGCTGCTCGGGCATCTCCGAATGCACGAGGCCTCGCCCGGCGGTCATCCACTGCACGCTGCCCGGCACCAGCAGGCCCTCGTTGCCGTGGTTGTCGCGATGGCGCATGCGCCCGTCGAGCATGTAGGTGACGGTCTCGAAGCCGCGATGCGGATGGTCCGGAAAACCCGCGAGGTAATCCTCGGCACGGTCGGTCCCGAACTCGTCGAGCATCAGGAACGGATCCAGCATGTCCAGCTGCGGCGTGCCGATCACGCGGGTGAGCTTGACGCCGGCGCCATCGGAGGCGGGCATGCCGCGCAGCGTGCGGATGACGTGGGCGTCGGACGTGGTGGTGGTGGTCGACATGGATGCCTCCTCGGAATGGCTTACGCCAAGATGGCAGCGGACGCGGCCGCCGCCAGCGCGATGGCCGGAAACGATTGTTGCGCGGCTGGAACGCCCGCGCGTGAGAATCCAGTCTAGGCGCGGCGACCCAGGCGCCAGCAGCGGTGGATCCGCGCATCGCGCGCGAAATCCGGCGGGATCGTCTGCGCGGTGATCTCCTCGCACCATGCGAATGCCGCCACGGCGTCCTCGTCCAGGCGGAAGCGGCGGTAGTTGTTCGAGAAATACAGCACGCCATCGGCCGACAACCGCGCGACCGCGGCGCGCAACAGCCGCACGTGCGAGGCCTGCACGTCGAAGTCCCGCGCGCGCTTGGAATTGGAGAAGGTCGGCGGATCGCAGAAGACGAGGTCGTACTCGTGCGTGTCGGCTTCCAGCCAGGCGAGCGCATCGGCCTGGACCAGCCGGTGGCGGGTGCCGCCCAGGTCGTTCTCGCGCAGGTTGTCGGCGCACCACTCGAGGTAGGTGGCGGAGAGATCCACCGTGGTCGTCTGCCGCGCGCCACCCAGGCCCGCGTGCACCGTCGCCGCGCCGGTGTAACCGAAGAGATTGAGGAAGCGCGCGTCGTGCGCCTCCTCGAACAGGCGCAGCCGCATCGGCCGGTGGTCGAGGAACAGGCCGGTGTCGAGGTAATCGAACAGGTTCACCTTCAGCCGCGCGCGTCCCTCGCGCACGACCAGCAGCTCGCCGCGAGCTTCGAACTGGCCGTACTTCGAGCCTCCCTTGCCGCGCGCGCGGGTCTTCAGCGCGATGTGCTCGCGCGGCACCCCGAATACTTCGCGCGCCGCGGCGAGCAGGTCGCGCAGGCGCCGGCGTTGCAGGTCTTCGGGGATGTCGGCCGGCGCGGCATATTCCTGCACGTGCAGGAAAGTGCGCGGGGCCGCTTCATCCGTTGCGTAGACATCGATCGCCGCGGCGTATTCCGGCAGGTCGGCGTCGTAGGCACGGAAGCAGGCGATGCCTTCGCGCTCGCGCCAGTTCTTCAGCTTGCGCAGGTTGCGGCGCAGGCGGTTGGCGACCATCGTCGCGCCGTCCGACAGCACGACCGGCGCCTCGTCATGGGCACGCGCTGGCGCCAGCACGGGATCGACCACCAGCAGCGTGCATTCGATCGCGCCGTTGAACAGCTGGTAGGTCTTCGCCGCGCGCAACCCGGTCGCGCGCGCGAGGTCGCGGCTGCCGCACAGCAGGCTGGCGCGCCAGTCCGGCACGGTTGCCTTCAATGCATCGCCGAGCGCGCGGTAAAGCGCCGGATCAGCGGCCAGCCGCAGGTCATAGGGCGGATTGCAGGCGACGAGGCCACGAGCTGGCGATGGCGTCGTGTCGGCCTTTTGCGTTCCTGCGTTCTGCTCGTCATTCCCGCCAAAGCGGGCATCCATGGGCTTCTTCCAGGGCGACAAAGGCCCCGGATTCCCGCCTTCGCCGGAATGACGGCTGGAGAGCATCGTGTCGTCGCGCAGGCGGGCGATGTCCGCGACCTGCCAGTCCATCGCCTGCGCGACACCGGCCACCTGCGCGTTGGCGCGCGCCGCGCGGATCGCGTGCGGATCGACGTCGCGACCGAAGAAGGCCGGGCGCAGCGCGGCGAATCCGGTTTCGGCGCGCGCGCGCGCTTCCCCACGCAGCGCCTGCCATGTCGCCGTGTCGAAGCCCGGCCAGCGCGTCGGCGGTACGTCGCCGTGCCGCTGCAGGCCTGGTGCCACCTCCGCCGCCATCAGCGCGCCCTCGATCAGCAGCGTGCCGCTGCCGCACATCGGGTCGAGCAACATGCCGCCTTCGCGGTACAGCCGCGGCCAGTCGCCACGCAGCAGCATCGCCGCCGCCAGCGTCTCCTTCAGCGGCGCCTCCCCCTGTTCGCGGCGCCAGCCACGCCGGTGCAGCGGGCCGCCGCCGAGATCGACCGACAGCACGGCCCGGCCCTTGCGCACGACGAGGTTCAGGCGCAGGTCGGGCGCTTCGAGGTCGACGTCCGGTCGCGCACCGGTCTGCACGCGCAACGTGTCGACCACCGCATCCTTCACCCGTTGCGCGGCGTAGCGCGCATGGGTGATCGCGCTTCCCGATACGTGCGCGTCGACCGCGAGGGTTTGCCTGGGCTGCAGGTGCTCCTGCCACGAAAGCGCGGCGACGCCCGCATACAGCGCGTGTTCGTCGGGGCAATCGAATTCGGCGAGCGGCCACAGCACGCGGCTCGCCAGCCGCGACCACAGCACCGCGCGCTGCGCATCGCGCAGGTCGCCTTCGGCATTGGCGCCCGCCACCGTGGCGGTCGCTTTCGCGCAGCCGAGTGCGAGCAACTCGTCGACGAGCAGGTACTCGAGGCCCTTGCCGCAGCTGGCGAAGAACTTCATGCGGACAACGATGCGAGCAGCGCGGCGAAGGCGTCCGCGCCGGCGGTGACATGGTGCGACAGGCGATGGCCGTCGTCGACCAGCAGCAGGCGCGCGCGACGCGGCTGCGCCCAGGCGATGACTTCTGCCGCCGGGATCAGCTCGTCGTCCCAGCCATGCACGATCGAACACGGCACGCGCGCGGCCTCCAGCGCGGGTGCGGCGCCCATGCGCACCGGCGGCGCCAGCAGGAACAGGCCCGCCACCGGTACCTGCAACGTCACCTGTGCGGAAACCCAGGCACCGAGGCTCGACCCCGCCAGCACCAGCGGCCCGCGCTCAGCGGCGGCCTGCGCGAGCGCCTGCAGCCGCTGCAGCCGCGCCATCACGTCGCCGAGCTCGCCCACCTCGCGCTTCGCATCGAGGTCGGTGTAATCGGGCCGCGCGTGCGTCCAGCCCAGGCGCCCGGCGACATCCGCCAGTGCGGTGACCTTGGTCGCGTCCGGTCCGCTTTCGAAGCCGTGGGAGAGGATGCAGTGCCCGCGCGCCATCACGGCCTCACGCAGGCGGACACGCGTTCCGCAACGGGGAAAACAACGGCGGGACCGGCGGAAAACGGCGAATTCATCCAGCGATGCTAGCATCCGCGCATGCACGCCGATGCCGACCTCGTGGTGCGCGACGAGCCCCTGCCCTACGTGCCGCAGCTCGACCGGCGGCCGCTGGAACAGGTCGACCTCGTCGTCATCCACTGCACCGAACTGCCCGACCTCGCCACCGCGCGCGAGTACGGCGAGCGCGTGCTGTATCCGCTGTCGAGCACAGGCAACAGCGGGCATTTCTACATCGACCGCGACGGCTCGGTGCACCGCTGGGTCGACGTCGACTGCATCGCGCACCACACGCGCGGCTACAACCCGCGCTCGGTGGGAGTCGAGCTGGTGAACACGGGCCGCTGGCCCGACTGGCTCGATTCGCGGCGGCAGGTGATGGCCGAACCCTACGGCGACGCGCAGATCGCCGGCCTCGTTGACCTGCTGCGCAAGCTGCGGCGCGAACTGCCGGCCCTGCGCTTCATCGCCGGGCACGAGGATCTCGACACCGACGAGGTCGCCGCCACCGACGACCATCACGCGACGGTGCGGCGCAAGCGCGATCCGGGGCCGATGTTCCCGTGGGATCGGGTGCTGGCGGCCGTCGACCTGGAGCGCCTGCCGGTGTAGGAGCGGCTCATCGCCGCGAGCTTTCCCGCCGTCGAGTCGCCGATGATGGTTGCCGGAGCGGTTTGCGCCACGGTCCCCGGCTGTCGCGGCTTGCGCCGCTCCTACAGGACGGCGCGACCTACCGCCTCCGGCTAAACTGCGCTGCCCCACGCTGCCTGCATGCCCATGCCCTCGCCCGTCTCCGAGCTCATCGACCTGCTCTCGCTCGAGCGCCTCGAGGACAACCTGTTCCGCGGCCAGAGCCGCGACATCGGCACCAAGTACGTGTTCGGCGGGCAGGTGCTCGGGCAGGCGCTGTCCGCGGCGCAGGCGACGATGGAGAAGCCGCGCGACGCGCATTCGCTGCACGCCTACTTCCTGCGCGCCGGCGACATCGAGCATCCGATCGTCTACACCGTCGACCGCACCCGCGATGGCGGCAGCTTTTCGGTGCGTCGCGTCACCGCGATCCAGCACGGCCAGGTGATCTTCTTCTGCGCCGCGTCCTTCCACGAGGACGAACCCGGTGGCGAACACCAATTGTCGATGCCGGAAGTTCCCAAGCCCGAGGACATCGAACCGGCGCGCACGGTGCCTCCGGACGTGCTGGCGACGCTGCCGACCAAGGTGCAACGCTGGCTGTCGCGGCAGGGCCCGTTCGAATTCCGCCATGTCTATCCGCGCGACGAGCTCAATCCGCCCAAGCGCCCGCCCTACCAGCAGGTCTGGTTCCGCCTGAGCGAGCGCGTCGGCGACGCGCCCGAATTGCACCGCGCGCTGCTCGCCTACGCATCGGACTTCCATCTGCTCGGCACGGCGACTTTCCCGCACGGCATCAGCTACTACCAGCCGAACGTGCAGATGGCGTCGCTCGACCATGCATTGTGGTTCCACCGCCCGTTCCGCGCGGACGAATGGCTGCTGTACTCGCTCGACAGTCCGAGCGCGCAGGGCGGCCGCGGCCTCGCGCGCGGCATGATCTACGACCGCGACGGCCGGCTCGTCGCCAGCACCGCGCAGGAAGGCCTGATCCGCGTGGTCGCCGACGCCAGCGCGGCCGCGCACGTACCCAAGGCCTGAGGAGCGAGCGATGCGCCAGGTGTTCTCCAGTCCGCGCCTCGAGAACGTCGAGCGCGTCGCGCAGTTGCTCGAGGACGCGGGCATCGAGACGCGCGTCACCCACGGCCGTTCGTACAAGGGCGGCCGGCGTGGCGATTTCACCTATCGCGACCACACCCGCGAAGGTCCGGTGCCGGCGGTGTGGATCGTCAATTCGGAAGACCAGGTGCGCGGGCGCGAGCTCCTGCGCGAGGCCGGCCTGATCGACACCACCCGCGCGCAGTCCGACAGTTTCCTGCCCACTTCGATGCACCGGCGCGAGGAGGAGCGCAAGGCCGACGCCGGCGCGCGCCGCGCGTTCCGCCTGAAGATGGGGCTGATCGTCGTCATCGCGATCGTGATCGTGCTGGCGTTCGTCACCCAGCGGAAGACCGAGCTCAAGTCGCCCGCGGTGCGCGCGGTCGTGCCCTCGCTGCCGGTCGGCGTCGCACCGACGCCCGATGCGCTAGCCGTGGCCGTGCTCGCCGGCGAATTGCCGGCACGCGCGGGCAGGTCGCCTGCCTGTTGGTCGATGACCGCGATCCGTCGCCGTCGCTGCTTGCCCTGCTCGCGCCGAGGACGGCCGGCCAGGTGCTGCCGGCGTCGCGCTGCGCGGCGCGTGCCGACGCGCCGACGCTCGCCATCCACGACTACCGGCCGCGCGCTGGTGGGCAGGCGGGGCCGATCGTGCTCGACCGCCTGCGCGGCGGCCGCCTGCTGGTCCGCCACGGCTACGAGGTTCGCCCCGACGCCGGTGGGTGGCGGGTGGTCGAACCCTACCGCTGACGCATCCGCTTCCTTCACGCACGCCGCGCGCTATGCTCGCGGCATGGGCGGTGGCGATTCGAGGCGTGCGGACACGGTACAGGCGTACGACGACCTGCGCGTGTTCCACACCGGCGACCATCCCTGCGGCTACTGGCCGGAGCGCCACGCGCGCGACCTCGTGCTCGATCCGCGCGACCCGCGCCTGCCGCGCCTCTATCCGCTCGCGCTGGGCTGGGGATTCCGCCGCTCCGGCGACCTCGTCTACCGCCCGCATTGCCAGGGGTGCCGCGCCTGCGTCGCGGTGCGCATTCCGGTCGACGATTTCCACCCCAACCGCAGCCAGCGCCGCTGCCTCGCGCGCAACGCCGGCATCGACGCGCGCGTGCTCCCGGCCGAACGCACCGCCGAGCATTTCGCGCTGTACCGCCGCTACCTCACCGCACGCCATCCCGGCGGCGGCATGGACCAGCACGGCGTGGCCGAGTTCGAGCAGTTCCTGATCGGCGGCTGGTGCGACGGGCGCTTCCTCGAGCTGCGCGAGCATGCGACCCACCGCCTGCTCGCGGTCGCGGTCACCGACCTCGCCGACGACGCGCTGTCGGCCGTGTATACCTTCTACGACCCCGACGAAGCCGACCGCGGCCTCGGCACGCTGGCGATCCTGCAGCAGCTCGCCTGGGCGAAACGCGAAGGCCGCAAGCACCTCTACCTCGGCTACTGGATCGCCGGCCACGACAAGATGGACTACAAGCGGCGCTTCCACCCGATCGAGGGCTTCGACGGCAGGCAGTGGCGGCGGCTCGCGTTCGAGGCGTGACGCTTCGGGCGCGATGCAGGCGCCGCGCGACGGCTGATCGCTGCGCGCACCGCTTCCAGCACCACGGCGTGGGTCACTTCGTCGGCGGCTGACGATCCGCCGCCGTCGCCGGCAGCCGCGTGCCATCGGGCACCGCCTCCGGTCGTGCCGCGGGCGGTTCGCCGGTCGGGCCGACCGGCGGCAGGCGGGAGATCGGCGCGGGCTCGGTCTCGCGCGGGCCGAAGCCGAAGGTGCCGTCGCTCTGGCAGGACACGATCATGCGGATCGCGCCCGCGGGCACCATCAGTTCGATCTCTGTCCACTTGCCCTCGCGGTTCGCGCGCTTGAGCAGCATCTCGATGAAGGCGCCGCCGGTGTCGATTTCCTCGCACTGCACGTGCCTGCCGCGGGGGCTGTCGCGCAGGTAGGGCGCGAGCGCATCGCCGAGCGACTCCAGCGCGTTGTCGTGGAAGAACACCGCGTTGCCGTTGACTTCGTTCATGGCGGCTCCTT
>JABFWF010000093.1 GCA_013362405.1 Lysobacter sp.
ATGCCGGTGCTGTTTGCGGCGGAGGTCGCGCGCTCGCTGATCGGGCACCTGCTGGCGGCGGTGTCGGGTGGCGCGCTCTACCGCAAGGCGAGCTTCCTGGTCGACAGCGTCGGGCAGGCGCTGTTCCCGGCGTGGTTCTCGATCGAGGAACTGCCGTTCCTGCGCCGCGGCTTCCGCTCGGCCGCCTTCGACATGGAGGGCGTGGCCACGCGACAGTCGCCGCTGGTGCAGGACGGCGTGCTGCAGCGCTACGTGCTCGGCAGCTATTCGGCGCGCAAGCTCGGATTGCAGACGACCGCCAATGCCGGCGGCGTGCACAACCTGCAGGTGTCGGCCAACGCGGGCGACTTCGACGCGCTGCTGCGCGGCATGGATCGCGGCCTGCTGGTGACCGAGCTGATGGGGCAGGGCATCAACCCGGTCACCGGCGACTACTCGCGCGGCGCGGCCGGGTTCTGGATCGAGGATGGGCGCATCGCCTGGCCGGTGGACGGCATCACCATCGCCGGCAACCTCAAGCGCATGTTCGGGGCGATCGAGGCGGTCGGCAGCGACGTCGACCGCCGCTCGCACATCCTGACCGGGTCGATCCTGGTGGGCCGGATGACCGTGGCGGGAACCGATTGACGTTGGTCAGGGCAGGTGCTTCGATTGGCAGCGGGCACACCCACCCATCCAACTCCTCGGGGGAGAACATGAGCGATCTGAACGAAGCGGCCATGCCGGCGACGCAGGAAGACCGCACGCTGGCGATGCTGACCCACCTGTCCGGGATCATCCTGAGCTTCATCGTGCCGCTGATCATCTGGCTGACCAACAAGGACAAGGCCGACAAGGCTTTCCTCAACGACCAGGCCAGGGAGGCGCTCAACTTCCAGATCACGATGGCGATCGCCTGGGTGGTCGCGTCGATCCTGAGCACTCTGCTGATCGGTTTCCTGCTGTTTCCGGTAATCCTGATCGTCAACCTGATCTTCTGCATCCTTGCCGGCCTGAAGGCGAACGAGGGCGTGGCCTACCGCTACCCCTTCGCGCTGCGCCTCATCAAGTAAGCCGTACCGCGTATTCAGCAGAACGCCGCCTCCGGGCGGCGTTCTGCTTTCCGGGGCTAGGTCTTTGGTTGGCTTGCGTACGCCACCGCAGGCCCCAAGCTGTCTCCACGCGCCCATTGCGCGCGTCCGGAGGAACATGATGGAAACCGCCGCATCCCTGCCTTCCGCCCAGCCGGCGGAAACCGAGCGCCACTGGGCCGCGATGGCGCACCTCTCCGCGCTCCTGCTGGCATTGATGACCAGCTGGATGGCGGGCGTGGCCGGCACGGTCGCCGCGCTCACCGTATGGCTGCTCAAGCGCGACGAGTCGCCTTTCATCGCCGAGCACGCGCGCGAGGCGCTCAACTTCAACCTCAGCATGCTGATCTACGCCTGCGGCGCGTGCGCGCTGGCGGTGGCGCTGGTCGGCGCAACGGTATTCACCCTCGGCATCGGCATCGTGCTCACCCTCCCGGCAGGCATCCTGCTGGTGCTCGCCTGCGCGGCGCTTGCCGTGACGTGGCTGGTGTGCAGCGTGATCGCGACGATCAAGGCGTGGCACGGCGAGGCGTATCGCTATCCGCTGAGCTTGCGCCTGGTGCGCTGAAGCGCGCTGCGATCCGCAAAGGCGCTTGCGTCAGCGGCCGGCGACGGGGCTCATCCCGCGACGCGAAGTCCTTGGCGCCGGCGCGACTACTTGCGGTCGGTGTACTGCTGCAGCCCCGCGTAGTTGCTGCGTTCGATGCGGTCCAGCCGGTCGGCCAGCGGCGGGTGGGTCCTGTACAGCTGGGCCATCCGCGCGGACTGGGTGCCGAACGCCATCATCTTCTGCAGCACCGCGTACAGCGCCAGCGGGTTGTAGCCGGAACGCGCCAGGTAGACCTGCGACGCCTCGTCCGCGCGGAATTCGGCGCCACGATCGAGGCTGGTGAGCATCACCGCCGCGCCGTGCTTGCGCACGTAGTTCTTCGCAAGCTGGCCGGCCAGGGTGCTCCCGGCATTCACCTGGCTGGAAGCGGCTTCCTCGACCGCGGATGCCGTCTCCTGCTTGCGGATGACGTTGTAGTGGTCGCGCTGCACCACGTGGCTGATCTCGTGGCCGAGCACGGCGGCCACCTCGGCGTCGTCGGCGAGCAGGTCGTACATGCCGCGGGTGATCAGGATGTAGCCACCGGGCGCGGCGAAGGCGTTGATCTCCTGCGAATCGATCACGCCGAAACTCCACGGCAGTTCCGGCCGCGACGTGTGCGAAGCGAGCCAGCGACCGATGCGGTTGACCCGGCGCTGCGCGGCGGCGTCGCGCACCAGCTTCGCCGCGCCGAGCACGCGCCCGGCGATCTCCGGCCCGAGCGCGAGCTCCTCCGCCGTCTGCTCCTCCTCCGATTTGCCGGCGGCGGCGTCGGCCACGTTCATCGCCGAATCGCCCACCGTGCCGGTATCGATCCCGGCCGACGACAGCAGTCCGCGGACCAGCGACAGGCCACCGCGCTTCTGCGCCTGGGTCGCGCCGCCCTGCTTCGCAGGTCTGGGCTCGGTCGCGTAGGCGACCTGCGTGTCCTGCAGGCCCTGCGCGTGCGCCTGCGCGGCGGCGCCATCGGCGTCGGCGCGGAACGATTCCATCTTCTGCAACTGCGCGGCGTCGAAGCCCGCAACCTTCAGGTCGCTTTCGTCGAGACCACGCACGCCCGCGGTCTCGGTGACGCGACCCTTGCCGGCCTTGCCCGAGAACAGCGCCTGCACGTTCGCGCTGCCGGCTTCCTTGCCGGCATAGGCCATGCGCACGTCGTTGACGCGCACGAAGCCCGACTTGCCGCCCGGCAGCGCCACCTGGAACCACAGTCCCTGCTGTCCCGACACGCTGACCGACGCGTCCTTCTTCAGCGTCGCCACCGTCGGCGCGCCGAAGTCGGGCGTGGCGTGCACGTCGACCGATGCCTTGTGCACCACCGCGGCCATCTCGGTGGCGAATGCCGCCGGAAGCAGGCCGATCAGCAGCGCGGGCAGCAGGCGGACGGGGCGGATGGCAGGCATTGCGTGGTCTCCGTGGGCGGCAGGTCATTCGGACAACGGATTTGGGGCCGCAGCCGGGCCAGCGTGCGCCGGGTGCGGCGAGCGATGGGAATGGCGGTGCGCAGGCGGTTCGTCGGCCGCGAACGCGTCGTGCAGCGACAGCGACCGCTCGTCGTGGCGATGCAACAGCCGTCCCAGCACCGCGCATACGCGCGCCCGCGTCTGCGCGATCGTCTCGTCGGCCGCCACCGCCTCGCTGATCAGGCTGGCCACGCGCACGCTGCCATCGTCGGGCAACACGTCGTCCAGGCCCGAGAGGTACGCATGCAACGCGCGTAGCTCGCGTTCGGCCGTGGCTGCCACCGCCGCGCGATCGTCGCCGCCCCACACCAGCACGGTGACGTCGTTCATCGCTTCCCACAGCCAGCTCTTGTATTCGACGATGCCTTCCAGCGCGACCGCCTCGGTGCCCCTGTAGAGGAAGCGGCGCAGGCGGCGGCGATATTCGCGCAGGCGCCGACGGAGCGCATCGCGATCGAGGTCGGGGTCGGGCACGAAACGCAGCCGCGCCAGCGCGAGCCAGCGGTGGTCGGCCGGATCGAACTGCGGCCGGTAGTCGTCGTTGCCGATCGCGCGGCCGCGCTGCGTCGCCGCGTACAGGCGGCACAGGCCGAAGCACAGGCTGACGAAGCCGAGCGCGGCGAAGATGTCGAGGAACACGCCGAACGCCGTGAGGCCCACCCATGCCGCGCCGATCAGCACCAGGTTGCTGGCGACGAAGATCGCATCGAGTTCCCACGCCGGCTCGCCGTGGAAGAAGAACAGGCCGGTGAGCGCGACCAGCACCGCGGCGAGCAGGTACTTGAAGCCGGTCGGCGGCATCCAGATCGCGCTGTCCGCGAGCAGCGCCTCGGTCGCCTCGGCGTGGATCTCGACGCCGGGCGTCGCCGCGTTGACCGGCGTCGGCTTGGCGTCGTTGAGGCCGGCCGCGGTATAACCGACCAGCACGCTGCGGCCGCGCAGGTCGGGCAGCGCTTCGTGCTTGTCGCGGCATACCGCCTTGCCTTCGATCAGGTCGGCGGCGCTGACATAGGGCAGGCGATCGTCGGCATTGCTGCGCCAGTTCACCCGCACCGACGCCGGAAAGCTCGCTGCGCTGCGCCCGCTCGCCGCGCTGGCCACCTGCAGCGCCAAGGACGGCAGCGCCCAGTCGCCCTGTTCCGCGCGCAACGGCACGTCGCGGATGATGCCGTCGGCATCGCGCGTCATGTCCAGCAACGCACTGTGGCGGGTCATGGCCTTGCCGTAGGGCAGCAGCAGCGCGACCCGCGGGCCCGGCCGTTGCGGATCGGCAGCGATCGGAAAGGCGTTCGGCGCATGGTCGACCGGGCGCGCGCCGGGCGCATCGGCGAAGGCCTCCGGCGCGCGCGTCGAACCGAACACGAAGCGCCCGTTGCCGCCTTCGGCCGTCGCCTCGAGCGTGTCGTCGCCGACCGCGTCCGTGCGCGAAGCTTCGGCGAACAGCACGTCGTAGCCGACCGTGCGCACGCCGGCGCGGTCCAGCGCGTCGAGGAGGTCGGCATGCTGCTGCCGGCTCCACGGCCACGGGCCTTCCCTCGCGATGGAGCAGTCGTCGATCTCGACCACGACGACGCGGCCCGAAGGCTTGGGTTCCCACGGGCGCAGCTTGATCACCTGGTCGAAGACGGCGTCCTCGGCGGCGTCGAGGTTGCGGTCGTGGGTCCAGTCCCAGCCGAGCCAGCCGAGCGCGCACAGCGCGAGCAGCGGATAGAACAGGAAGCCCAGGCGCAGCGCGATGCGCGCGAACGGGCGCCGGTAGAAACGCTCCAGCCGGCCCCAGCGCTCCACGAACGCCGAGCCCAGCCAGGCGAAGACCGCCCCCAGAGACGACAGCAGCGAACGGCGCCAGCGCACCCGCATCCCCTTGCGCCCAGGCAGGCGCCCCCGGCCGAGCATCCGGCGCGGCGTGCCGGGGTGTCAAGGCGGCGGACTGGCGCGCGCCGGCGCCCGCTCAGCGGCGGCGTTCGATCGCCTCGCGCCCCAGCATCGCCAGCACCGTCGTGCGTTCGCCGAAAGGCGCCAGCGCAGCGCGCATCGTCGCCGCGAGCGCATCGAGCCGTGCGCGCGAGGCGTCCAGGCCGAGCAGGGCGGGGAAGGTCGCCTTCGCCTGCGCGACGTCCTTGCCGGCGGTCTTCCCGAGTGTCGCGCTGTCGGATTCGACGTCGAGCAGATCGTCGCGGATCTGGAAGGCGAGGCCGAGCGCATCGGCGAAGCGGTCGAGGGCGGCCATCGTGCCGGTGTCGACATCGGCCGCGAGCGCGCCCAGCCGCACCGACGCGCGCAGCAGCGCGCCGGTCTTCATCGCATGCAGGCGCTGCAGTGCCTCCGCATCGATGGCGACGGCATTGCCGGTCGCGTCGATGTCCAGCGCCTGCCCGCCGCACATGCCGCGCACGCCGGCGGCGACGGCGAGCTCGCGCAGCATCGCCACGCGTTGCGCCGCAGTGAGCGGCGCGTCCGCCAGCGCTGCGAAGGCGAGCGACTGCAGGGCGTCGCCGGCAAGGATCGCGGTCGCTTCGTCGAAGGCGACGTGCACGGTCGGCTGCCCACGGCGCAGGCTGTCGTCGTCCATCGCCGGCAGGTCGTCGTGGACCAGCGAATAGGCGTGGATCAGTTCGACCGCCGCGGCGGGCGCATCCAGCGCGGCGTCATCGGCGCCGAACGCGGTGCCGGTCGCATACACCAACAGCGGCCGCATGCGCTTGCCTCCGCCGAGCGTGGCGTGGCGCATCGCCGCGTGCTGGCGTCGCTGCGACGCATCGGCGGAGGGCAGCAGCGCGGCGAGCACGGACTCGATGCGCGCGCGCCAGCCGGCGACGCGCTCGGCCAC
>JABFWF010000025.1 GCA_013362405.1 Lysobacter sp.
GGGCGCGCCGTCCGCCGCCGCCGTTGCGCAACTCGCGCCCGCCGCCGGGGAGGTGGAGGACGCCACGCTGCACCTTCCCGGCGTGCAGGGCGCGCTGCGTCCGTGGGCGCTGGTGGCGGTGGCGTTCGCGCTGCTGTGGCTGCTCACGCTCGCGTGGGCGTTCTCGCGCCGCGGTGGCGCGCGCGAACCGTCGCCCGCGCCGTCGACAGGTGCAATCCCGAACAGCGATCCGCGCGCGTTGCGCAGGGCGCTCGATCATGGCGATCTCGCCGGCGTGGCCGAAACGTTGTGCGCACTGGCGGGCGTCGCCGACTTCGACGCGTTGCGCGTGCGGCTAGATGATGCGCGGCAGCTGCAGGCGGTCGACGCGCTGCAGCGTGCGCGCTGGGGCGCCGGCGACGCCACCGATGCGCGGAGCCGGTTGCGCGACGCGTTCCGGGAGGGACCGCGCTGGCGCCGGTCGCCGGACACACGGGAAAGCCTGTTGCCGCCGCTCTACCCGGAATGATCCGGTGCCGCGGCTACCGCCGCACCATCAGCCGGCGTCGTCGCCGATCGGCAGTTCGCAACGCAGCCGCAGCAGGTCGCCGTCGTCGATGGCCTGCAGGGTGCCGCCGTGGGCTTCGGCGATCGCGCGCGCGAGCAGCAGCTGCAGGCCGAGGCCGCCATCGTAGGCGCTGGCCTGCGGCTGCTCGAACAGCGTCGCCGCGGGCGGTGCATCGGCCGGTCGGACCGCGATGACGTCCAGGCGCAGGCGGTCGCCCGCGCGCGTGAGCTGGATCCCCGGCGCGCGGCCTTCCGTCGAAGTCGCGTAGCCGAGCAGCGCCCGCAGCAGCTGCGTCAGCCGTTGCGCGTCGCCCTGCACCTCGGCATCGTCGCTGCGGTCGTCGACCTGCGGCGGCGGCAAGCCTGCGCCGGTGGCGGCGTAGTCGATCAGCAGCGCCGGCACGCACGCCTCGCGCTGGCCGAGCAGGCGGCGCTGGCCGACGCGCATCCAGTCGCCGAGCTCGTCGATCATGCGCGCGAGCTGGCGCGTCTGCCGTTCGATCACGTCCACCAGCTCCTTCTGCCGCGCCGTGTCGAGCTGGCCGCTGCGCAACAGGTAGGCCGCCGTCTGCAAGGGCATCAGCGGCCCGCGCAGGTCGTGGGCGACGCGATCGAGCACGTCCGGCGGCTCGTTCATGCGGGCGTTGCCTGTCCGACCTGCGCGAGGCTGGCGCAGATGGCCTGCACGGCGGCGAGTTCCGGCGGCTTCACGAGATGGTGGTCGAAGCCGGCATCGTGCGTGCGCTGGCGGTCTTCCGGCTGGCCCCAGCCGGTGACCGCGACCAGCAGCACGAGTTCGCCGGCCGGCATCCCGCGCAGGGTGCTGGCGACGTCGTATCCGCTACGGCCCGGCATGCCGACGTCGAGGAAGACTACTTCGGGCAGGAATTCCGCGAAGGCGTCCTCGAAGTCGAGCGGGTTGTACAGCCGCCGCACCTCGAGCCCGAGCAGTTCCAGCATCATCGCGAGCGTGTCGGCCGCATCCCGGTTGTCGTCGATCACCAGTGCCCGATGCCGGATGCCCGCCGGTTCCGTGGGCGCCGCCTGCACCGGCGGTTCGGCGACCAGCGCCGGTACCTCGCCGCGCGGCAGGCGCACCCGGAATTCGCTGCCGCGGCCGGGCCCGTCGCTGTGCACGGTGACCTCGCCGCCGTGCATCTCGGTCAGCTGGCGCACCAGCGTGAGGCCGATGCCGAGGCCACCGCGCGCGCGGTCGATCGCGGTGTCGGCCTGGGTGAAGAGCTCGAAGATGCGCTGCGCCTGTTCGCCGTCGAGGCCGATGCCGGCGTCGCGCACCAGCACGTCCACCGCGTCGTTGCTCGCCCGCGCGACGAGGTCGATCTGGCCGCCCTCGTCGGAATACTTGGCCGCGTTGTTGAGAAGGTTGGCGAACACCTGCGACAGCCGCACCCTGTCCACGTGCAGCGGCAGGTCCTCGGCCGGCAGCTCGAACTGCAGGTGGTGGTTGCCCGAATCCATCAACGGTTGCGCGATCTCGATCGCCGAGCGCAGCACTTCGCCCAGCGTGGTCGGGTGCCGTTGCAGCACCAGCTTGCCGCGGGTGACGCGGGCGACGTCGAGCAGGTCGTCGATCAGCCGCACCAGCAGCGCGAGCTGCCGCTCCATCACCTCCTGCAGCGGATCCGCGGTGCCGGCGCTGGCGAGCCGGCGCACGTTCACCGCGTTGAGCAGCGGCGCGAGCGGGTTGCGCAGCTCGTGGGCGAGGGTGGCGAGGAAATCGTCCTTGCGCCGGTCCTGCTCGCGCAGGCGGCTTTCGGCGCGGATGCGGTCGGCGATCTCGTTGCGCAGGTCCATGTTGCGCGCGGCGAGTTCCGCGTTGGCCTTGCGCAGCGAGGCGTTGAGCAGCTCGAGCTCGCGTGCCTTTTCCGCCTCCAGCGCGATGTTGGCCTGCTGCAGCTGCCGGCGGCGGCGGTAGAGTTCCGCCAGCACCATCACCTTGCTGCGCAGGATCTCCGGGATCACCGGCACCATCACGAAGTCCACCGCGCCGAGCTTGTAGCCGCGCAGGCGGTCCATGTCGGTGACGTTGACCGCGGTGACGAAGATGATCGGCGTCTTCTCGAAGCGCGGATGCTGGTGGATCAGGCTCGCCGTCTCGAAGCCGTCCATGCCCGGCATGTTCACGTCGAGCAGGATCACCGCATACTCGTCGTCCATCAGGCGCTTGAGCGCCTCCATGCCCGAGCTCGCCTCGACGAGCTTCTCGCCGAGCGGTTCGAGGATCGCGCGGTACGTCAGCAGGCGTCCCGGCTGGTCGTCGACCAGCAGGATGTTGACGGGTCCGTCGTCCACGGGTCGCGGCGCCTGGTTCACCGGTGGAGCCACTGGCGCAGCACTCCGAGCAACTGGTCGGTGACGACGGGCTTGGCGAGGTAATCCGACGCGCCGGCCTCCAGGCATTTCTCGCGGTCGCCCTTCATCGCCTTGGCGGTGAGCGCGACGATGGGCAGCGCGCGCGAGTCGGGATCGCCGCGGATGGCGCGCATGGTGTCGTAGCCGTCCATGCCCGGCATCATGATGTCCATCAGCACGAGGTCGATGTCCGGATCGTCGGCGACCTTCTCGATCGCCTCCTGGCCGGTGCCGGCGGTGATCACGTCCATGCCGTGGCGCTCGAGCACGCTGGACAGCGCGAAGATGTTGCGCACGTCGTCGTCCACGACCAGCACGCGCTTGTCGCGCAGGGCTTCGTCGGATTCGTGCAGTCGCTGCACCATGCGGCGCTTGACCGGTGGCAGGTCGGCGATCACGCGATGCAGGAACAGCGCGGTTTCGTCGAGCAGGCGCTCCGGGGACTCCACGCCCTTGATGACCACCGACTTGGCCGCCTTCTTCAGCCGGCGGTCCTCGTCGGCGGTCAGCTCCTTGCCGGTGAACACCACGATCGGCAAATCGCGCAGCGCCGGGTCGGCCTGCACGGTGTCGAGCAGGTCGAAGCCGCTCATGTCGGGCAGGCGCAGGTCGAGCACGGCGCAGTCGTAGGGCTTCTCGCGCATCGCGGCGAGCGCCTGGGCGCCGGTGGCGACGGTGTCGATCTCGACGTCGTCGTGGCGCACCAGTTCCTCGATGCTCATGCGCTCGGCGTCGTTGTCCTCGACGATCAGCAGGCGGCGGGTGGCCGCGAGGGTGTACTCGCGGATCCGCTCGAGCGCGGCGTTGATGGTCTCGTTGCTCGCGGGCTTGGCGAGGTAGGAGAAGGCGCCGCGTTCGATGCTGTGGTGGCGCTCCTCCTCCACGGTGATGATCTGCACCGGGATGTGGCGCGTGGTCGAATCCTGCTTCAGGCGGGCGAGCACCGTCCAGCCGAGCATGTCGGGCAGGAAGATGTCGAGCGTGATCGCGCTCGGCTTGTATTCGCGCACCAGTCGCAGCGCCTCGCTGCCGCGGTTGGCGATCAGCACCTTGAAGCCGCGCGAGCGGGCGTGGTCGCGCAGCACGGTGGCGTAGCGCGGGTCATCCTCGACCACCAGCAGCGAAGGCTCGCCCGGCAGCAGTGCGTCGCGGTCGTCGGGCACTTCCTCCAGGCGCGCCTGCACGACGGCCTCGGCTACTGCATGTTGAACCGGACGCGCCTGCGCTCCACGCAACTCGATCGGCGTGGCGGCGCCCATGTAGTGCAGCGGCAGGTACAGGGTGAAGGTGCTGCCCTTGCCCGGCGCGCTGACCAGGCGCAGTTCGCCGCCGAGCAGGCCGGCGATCTCGCGGCTGATCGCCAGGCCCAGGCCGGTGCCGCCGTACTTGCGCGCGGTGCCGGCGTCGGCCTGCTGGAACGCCTCGAACACGATCTTCTGCTTTTCCGGCGAGATGCCGATGCCGGTGTCGGTGACGTCGAAGGCGACGACCGTGGCGGCGGAATCGAGGATCGGGTGGTTGAGGCTCCAGCCGTTCTTGGCCACGCGCGCGGCCAGCCGCACGCTGCCGCGCTCGGTGAACTTGAGCGCGTTCGACAGCAGGTTCTTGAGGATCTGCTGCAGGCGCTTGGGATCGGTGGTGAGCGCCTGGCCGACGTCCGGCGCGATGTCGACCGAGAAGTCGAGGTAGCGGCGTTCGGCCTCGTGGCGGAACGCGCGCTCGAGGTTCTCGCGCAGCAGCTGGAAGCCGATCTCCTCGCTGTCGACGGTGACCGTGCCCGACTCGATCTTCGACAGGTCGAGGATGTCGGAGATCAAGTGCAGCAGGTCGGTGCCGGCGGCGTGGATGGTCTTGGCGAACTCGACCTGGCGGCCGCTCAGGTTCGCTTCCGGGTTCTCGGCCAGCTGCTGGCCGAGGATCAGGATCGAGTTGAGCGGCGTGCGCAGCTCGTGCGACATGTTGGCGAGGAACTCGGACTTGTACCGCGAGGTCAGCGCGAGCTCGGCCGCCTTGTCCTCGAGGGCGCGGCGGGCGTGCTCGATCTGCTGGTTCTTGTGCTCGACCTCCGCCTTCTGTTCGGCCAGCAGCGCCGCCTTGAGTGCGATCTCCTCGTTGGTCTGCTGCAGCTCCTTCTGCTGCGACTGCAGTTCGCCGGCGAGCTGCTGCGACTGCGCGAGCAGGTGTTCGGTGCGCATCGTCGCCTCGATCGTGTTGAGCACGATGCCGATGCTCTCCGAGAGCTGCTCGAGGAAGGTGCGCTGGGTCGCGGTGAAGCCGGCGAGCGAGGCCAGTTCGATCACCGCCTTGACCTGGTTCTCGAACACCACCGGCAGCACGATGACGCTGCGCGGCACCGCGTTGAACAGGCCCGACTCGATCTGCACCGTGCCGGCCGGCACGTCGTCGATCAGGATCAGCTGGCCCTGCGCCGCGCACTGGCCGACCAGTCCCTCGCCGAAGCGCAGCGTGCGCGCGGCCGGAGAGCGGTTGGAGTCGGCGTAGCCGGCGAGTTGGCGCAGGCCGGGAACGCCGTCCTCGCGCATCTCGACCATGTACATCAGGCCCTGCTGCGCGCTCACCAGCGGCGCCAGGTCGGACAGCAGCATGTGGCCGAGCGTGATCAGGTCGCGCTGGCCCTGCATCATGCCGCCGAACTTGGCGAGGTTGGTCTTCAGCCAGTCCTGCTCGCGATTCGACTCGGTGGTCGCGCGCAGGTTGGCGATCATCGCGGTGATGTTGTCCTTCAGGTCGGCGAGCTCGCCACGCACGTCCACCTGGATCGAACGCGTGAGGTCGCCCTGCGTCACGGCGGTCGCCACTTCGGCGATCGCGCGCACCTGCGTGGTCAGGTTGGCCGCGAGCTGGTTCACGTTCGCGGTCAGGTCCTTCCAGATGCCGGCGGTGCCCGGCACCTTCGCCTGGCCGCCGAGGCGGCCCTCGACGCCGACCTCGCGCGCCACCGTCGTCACCTGGTCGGCGAAGATCGCGAGGGTTTCGGTCATGCCGATGATGTTCTCGGCTAGT
>JABFWF010000068.1 GCA_013362405.1 Lysobacter sp.
AACGACCTGTCCAAGCTGACGCCGGTGCCGGCCGATGCGATGGCGCAGGACATGCGCCTGCGCACCGCGCTCGGCGCGCCGGACGTGCGCTACGTGATCGTGTTGCAGGGCCGCGACACCGACGCCGCGCTGCAGGCCGGCGAGCGCCTGCAACCCGCGCTCGACCGCCTCGTCGCCGCGCACGCGATCGCCGGCTACGACATCGCCTCGCGCTACCTGCCGAGCGCGGCGACCCAGCGCGCGCGCCAGGCGCGGCTGCCGGACGCCGCGACGCTACGGGCGGAACTCGCGGGCGCCGTCGCCAAATCGCCGTTCCGCGCCGATGCCTTCGCGCCATTCCTCGCCGATGTCGCCACCGCGCGGCAGGCGCCGCCGCTCGGCGCGCGCGACCTCGACGACACGCCGCTCGCCGCCAGCGTCGGCGGACTGCTGCTGCCGCGCGGCGACCACACGACCGCGCTGGTCTCGCTCAGCGGCATCGACGACGTGGCCGCCGTCGCGCGCGTCGCGCAGGCGCACGGTGGGCAACTGCTGGACCTCAAGGACGCGTCGGAAACCCTGGTCGGCGCCTACCGCGAGCGCGTGCTGTTCGCGCTGGGCATCGCCTCGCTGCTGCTGATCGCGACGGTGTGGCTCGCGCTGCGCTCGCCGCACCGGATGCTGCGCGTGCTCGCGCCGATGGCGCTGACCACGCTGCTGATCCTCGCCGCGCTGCGCGGCTTCGGCGTGGAACTGACCCTGTTCCACCTGGTCGCGCTGATCCTCGCCGCCGGCCTCGGCCTCGACTACGGGCTGTTCTTCGAACACGCGGGCGACGATTACGGCGAACAGCTGCGCACCCTGCACGCGGTGATCGTGTGCAGCATCACCACGCTGCTGGTGTTCTTCCTGCTCGCGCTGTCCAGCATCCCGGTGCTGCGCGCGATCGGCAGCACGGTGGCGATCGGCGTGGTGGGGAATTTCCTGCTCGCGCTGCTGATCGCGCGCGAACCCACGGCGCAGCCGGCGGCATGATCGACCGTGCCGGCATCCTCGCGCTCGTGCCGCACCAGGGCGCGATGTGCCTGTGGGACGAGGTGCTGGCGTGGGACGCGCAGTCGATCCGGCTGCGCGCCCACAACCATCGCGATCCCGCGCATCCCCTGCGTCGCGACGGCCGGTTGCACGCGCTGCACCTGTGCGAATACGGCGCGCAGGCGATGGCCGTGCACGGCGGGCTGCTCGCGCGCAAGGCGGGCGGCCGCGCGGCCGCCGGCATGCTGGTCGCGCTGCGCGGCGTCGAACTGCACGCGGTGCGCATCGACGAGCTGCCCGGTGCGCTCGAGTGCGAGGCGCAGGCGCTGGTGCTGGGCGAATCCGGCCAGCAGTACGCGTTCCGGATCCGCCACGACGGCATGCTGCTGGCGGAAGGGCGGGCGGCGGTGATGTTCGCGGCGGCTTGAGCGGCGACAAGGACGCCGCGGGTACCATCCGCACTTTGCACGGAGGCTCCCGAATGCCCGACATCGCTCCACGCCGAGCCCTCGTCACGGGCGGCAGCGGCGACATCGGCGGCGCGACCTGTCGCGCGCTGGCCGCTGCCGGCTTCCACGTCGTCGTGCACGCCAACGCCAATCTTGCCCGCGCGCAGGCGGTGGTCGATGCGATCAGCCATGAAGGCGACAGCGCGCAGGCGGTCGCCTTCGACGTCGCCGACGGCGTGGCCACGCGTGCGGCGATCGAGGCGTTGCTCGCCGACGGCCCCATCCAGGTGGTGGTCAACAACGCCGGCATCCACGACGACGCGCCGCTCGCCGGGATGAGCGATGCGCAGTGGAAGCGCGTCATCGACGTCTCGTTGCACGGCTTCTTCCACGTCACCCAGCCGCTGCTGCTGCCGATGGCGCGCACGCGCTGGGGCCGCATCGTCAGCGTGTCCAGCGTGGCGGCGGTACTCGGCAATCGCGGACAGGCCAACTACGCCGCGGCCAAGGCGGCGCTGCACGGCGCGACCAAGTCGCTGGCGCGCGAGATGGCCTCGCGCGGCATCACCGCGAATGTGGTCGCGCCCGGCGTGATCCAGGGGCGCATGGCCGAGGCCGCGTTCCCGCCGGAGCTGGTGAAGCAGATGGTGCCCGCCGGCCGCACGGGCACGCCGGAGGAGGTCGCCGCGCTGGTCGCCTTCCTGTGCTCGGATGCCGCCGGCTATGTCAACGGCCAGGTCATCGGCATCGATGGCGGAATGAGCTGAACCGTCGCGCGTCGCCGGATGCCGGGGCACTTCCCTCACGCCCGGTTCGACGCCACGCCGTATCCTGCGAAACCGACGGAGGTCCACCATGAACAAGCTGTCGCGATCCATGCTGCTGGCGGTGTTCCTGCTCGCCGGCTGCGCCAGCACCTCGAAGGTCATGCTCGGCCATGCGCGCGCGCCGATCGCGCCGGAACAGGTGCGCGTGTACAACCAGCCGCCGCCGCGCTACCACGAGATCGCGCTGCTGGAGACGCAGAGCGGATCGTTCACCTATGGCGAGCAGAACAAGATGAACGCCGTGCTCGACCACCTGCGCAAGGCGGCGGCCGAGCTCGGCGCGAACGGCGTGCTGCTGCAGGAGCAGGGCAACGATTACCGCGGCGGCGGGGTCGGCGTCGGTGTCGGCGGCGGCCGCTTCGGCGGCCATACCAGTGTCGGCGGCGGCGTCGGCATCGACATCAGCCCGACGCAGAAGCATGCGCGGGCGATCGCGATCTACGTCGAACCGGGCGAGGCGCCGCCGACGCCGTAGCCGCGGCGGCGCGGCGTCAGGCTGGCTCGGCTTCCGCGTCCGCGTCCGCGTACCACGCCGCCGACAGCGACGTCGGGATGTCGCTGCCGGCGAGCAACGCATCGAGCCCGTGCGCGTCGATGCCGGGGTGCGCCGTGCGGGCGCGCGCGAGGATCTCCGCGGCGAGCCAGCGCATGCGGCCGACGTTGGCGCACAGGCGTGCGAACAGGGCTGCGTCGTCGAGCGGCTCGCCGAGCGCGCGGTTCATTTCCTTGAACCAGTCGATCCGGTACTGGTCGAGCATGCGGCCGTCCGGCGGCAGCGGTCCGGCGTTGCGGGCGCCCCATTCGCGCAGCAGCGCCTGCATCGCGACGTTGAGCGCCGCCGCATCGGCGAACTGCGGGCGCAGGCGGCCGAGCAGGCCGAGGTCGGTCAGCTTGCCGGCGAAGAACAGCGGCGCCAGCAGCCCCCAGTAGAACGTGTAGTCCCAGATCACCTTGACCGGCATGACCTGCGCGTCGCCGAACAGCGCGTACTGGCCCCGGTAGAGCGTCAGCATGTTGTCGTGGAACGAGCGCAGCAGCTGCGCGTAGATCTGCGCGTGCTGCGCGAACGGCTGTCCCGCGCGATCGCGCAGGACGAGGTCGGCGACATAGCCGTTGGAAATGCCGATGAAGTCGCTGCCGGGCGAATAGAACGGGTCGAGGAACAAGCCCGCCTCGCCGGTGATCGCCCAGCGTTGCGGCGAAAACAGTTGCGTGCAGCCGTGCGAGAAATGGCGCAGGAACAGGAAGTCCTGCAGCCGGTGCTGCGGCTGTCCGAGCGCCGCGGCGAGCGCCGGCTGGTGCGCGCGCAGCCAGTCCATCGCCTTCGCGTGCGTGTTGAGCGTCTCCAGCGGATGCATCGCGCCGTCGGCGACGATGCCGATCGAATGCGCGCCGGAGGACAGCGGGATCATCCACACCCAGTAGCCGGGGCCGCACAGGTGGTTGGTCGAACGCCAGCGATCGGGCGGCGTGCAGCGTGCGAGCCAGCCGGCGTCCTGTGTCCAGGCATGTGGATCGACGATGCCGTCCACGCGCCACCACGCGGCATTGGCGTCGTGCGCGTTGGCTTCGGCCAGGCCGAGCTTGCGCTTGAGCAGGCCGGCGCGGCCGCTGGCGTCGACTACCCAGCGCGCGTCCAGCGCGTGGGGCGCGCCGGCGTGCTCGAAGGCGATGCGGTGCGCCTCGTCGCCCGCGCCGAGGTCGACGCCGCGCACCACCGCGCCGTCGCGGAACTCGACGCCGAGCGCGCGCGCGTGTTCGCCGAGGAAATTCTCGAAGCGACCGCGGTCGATCTGCCAGGACGGCGTCGGCAGCAGCTCGCTCACGCCGAGCTCGGTGCAGCGCGCGATGTCGCACTGGGTGTCGGAAAAGAAGAACCGGAAACCGAACTTGCGCACGTGTTCGCGCTGCAGGTGCTCGCGCAGGCCGAGGACCTCGGCGAAGTAGTGCGCGCCGATCTCGACCGTGGATTCGCCGACCTTGAACGCGGCTTCCGGCGCTGGATGCGCGCGGCGTTCGAGCACGGTCACCGCCAGCGCGGGGTCGCGCTGGCGGAGCTGGATCGCGAGGGTCAGGCCGGCGAGGCCGCCGCCGAGGACGACGACATCGCGCGCGCCGCTCATCGTGCCGCCGTTCACCCGGCGCGCTGCATGTCGGACTCGGCGAACACGGTGCCGAACTCGCCGGTGGGATCGTCGATCACCGGTGGCGTGGCGCGCGTGTGCAGGTATTCGCGGAGCATGTCGCCGTGCTGGAACACCTGCCGGACGACGTGCGAGGTGATCCGCCACAGGTCGTGCAGCGGGCGGAAGTGGCTGGCCCGGAACTTCGGCGACTCGCCTTCGTGCACCTGCGCGTAGCGCGATTCGATCGGCACCGAGACGATGCCGGCACCGACGCGCCGCACCGCCGAAATCAGGATCTGCGCTTCGTAGACGAAATCCTCGCCCGGCACGTCGTCGAGCGCGGCGACCGAGCCGGGATACAGGCGCTGGCCGCTCTGCGAGTCGGCGATGCGCAACCCGCACCCCCAGCCGATGCCCCAGTCGCCGAACTCGTTGGCCAGGCGGCGGTACAGCGGCTGGTTGGCGCGCTTGCGCAGTCGCGCGCCGATCACCACCGCGCCCGGATGGCGGTTGCCGGCGTCGAGCAGGCGCGGGATGTCCTCCGCGGCGTGCTGGCCGTCGCCGTCCATCGTCAGCACCGCGACCGCGCCGCGCCGCAGCGCCGCGCGGAAGCCGTCGCGCAGCGAGGCGCCCTTGCCCATGCGCTGGTCGTGGCGCAGCAGCGTCACCGGCAGGTCGGCGATGCGCGCGACGGTGTCGTCGTCGGAACCGTCGTCGACCACGATCACCGTGTCGCACTGCGCAAGGGCGCCCTCGACCACCTCGCGGATGCGCAGCGCCTCGTTGAGCGCGGGGATGACCACGGCGACGTTGTGCCGGTCGAGCCGGACGGGCAGGGCATACGCTTCAGCCATAGGCGATCTCCACCCGCAGGGCACGGCGCGGACCGGCGCGCAGGCTCACCAGATCATGCCCCGTCGCCAGCGCCTCGAACAGCGGCAGCATCGGCGCCATGGCATTGCCGCCTGCAAGGCCGGCCAGCGGACCCCGGGCCGGCGGGATATCGGCGTCGACCAAGGTCGTGCGCAAGCGTGGCGCACCGGTGTGTGAAGGCGACTACAGCAGCAGCGCGGCGCCGAGGAGACCGGTGCTGGACGAGATCGCCGCGAGCGGGCCGGTGGCGGCGGTGTCGTAGGCGACCAGCAGCACCGCCGGCGCACCGGCGTGCAGTTGCGCGAGCGCTTCCAGCAGGCCCTGCGCGAAGGTGGCGTCGTACGCGCTGAGCGCGGTCGCCGGTTCGGTGCAGCCGGTGCCGATCGTCCAGTAACCGGCGGCCGCGTTGTGCACCGAGTTGTGGAAGCGGGTCGGCGAGATGCCGGCGGGATCGTCCGCGAGCGTGCTGCAGATGTAGTCGGTGATGGCGAGGTCGCCATGCGTGGAAGCGAACACCGAGGGCAGCGTGGCCGGATCGCGGCCGGCGGCGTGGCAGGCCGCGAGCGCGACCTCGAGCGCCACCGCGACGCTCTCCGGCGCGCGTCGCCGCTCGTTCGGCGCCAGCAACTGCGGCGACGGC
>JABFWF010000209.1 GCA_013362405.1 Lysobacter sp.
CAACGCCACACAGCTGGCCGGCGCCGCGGTCGCCGTCGCCGAAGTGCCACGCCGCATGGCGCACGTGCGCCGTGGCAACGCGCAGGCGCAGCGCGCGGCCGTGCGCGTGCGCGAACGCAACGACGCGGTGCTGGCCGACGTCGTTGGCGTGGCTGGCACCGCGCATCCGGCGGTTGCGGCCAATCCGTTCTCGCCGCGCCATGCGCTGCCTGCCAGTCGCCCATGGCCGCGCTCGCTGGTCCCCGGCTTGTCCGCCGGCGGTGCCTTCAACGTCGATTACGGCGGGCTCGCCCCGCAGTCGCCCTCGTTCTACCCCTTCGAACCGCAGCGCCTGCAACCGCGGCCTGCACCGCAGGCCGGCGACACGCCCTGACGTCGCCGCGCGCCGCGCCCATTTCCCTGAGCCGAGGTCTTCCGATGCCCAGCCACTTCTCCGTGTCCGCGCTTCCCGCCCATGTGCGCGCGTTCGCCCTGGTCGCCGTGACCGCGGCGGCCACGACGGCCGTCGTGCTGCCGGTGGCCACCGCGCAGTCGCCGCAGCCGGCGCCGCAGATGGTCGTCGGCCTGCCCGACTTCACCAACCTGGTGCAGCAGGTCGGGCCGGGCGTGGTCAATGTCGAAGCCGAAGTCGGCGGCAAGGTGGCCGCGGCGCGCAGCGCGCAGGACGACGAGGACCAGATCCCGGAATTCTTCCGCCGCTTCTTCGGCCCCGACCTGCCATTCCCGGGCGGCCCCGGCACCCCCGGTGGCCCCGGGCCCGACGCCGGGCGTGGCGTGTCGCTCGGCACCGGTTTCATCATTTCGCCCGATGGCTACGTGCTGACGAACCACCACGTCGTCGATGGCGCCGACCAGGTGACGGTGCGCCTGTCCGATCGCCGCGAGTTCAAGGCCAAGGTGGTCGGCAGCGACGAGCAATCCGACGTCGCGCTGCTGAAGATCGCCGCGACCGGCCTGCCGGCGTTGCGGCTGGGCGATTCCAACCAGCTCAAGCCCGGCCAGTGGGCGGTGGCGATCGGTTCGCCGTTCGGCCTCGACCACTCGGTCACCGCCGGCATCATCAGCGCCGTCGGCCGCGCCAACCCCTACGCCGACCAGCGCTACGTGCCCTTCATCCAGACCGACGTGGCGATCAACCGCGGCAACTCCGGCGGCCCGCTGCTCAACACGCGCGGCGAGGTGGTCGGCATCAACTCGCAGATCTTCAGCAACTCCGGCGGCTACATGGGCGTGAGCTTCGCCATTCCGATCGACATCGCGATGAGCGCGGTCAAGCAACTGAAGGCGACCGGCAAGGTGCAGCGCGGGCAGATCGGCGTGCGCGTGCAGGCCATCACCGCGGAGAACGCCGCGGGCCTCAAGCTCCCCGATTCGCGCGGCGCGCTGGTTGCCGACGTCGAACCCGGCAGTCCGGCGGCGAAGGCCGGCATCGAGCCGATGGACGTGATCCGCTCGTTCAACGGCGCGCCGATCAATGATTCCAGCGACCTGCCGCCGCTGGTCGGCGCGCAGGCGCCCGGTACGCGCGCCGCGCTCGGCGTGTTCCGCGAAGGCCGGACGCTCAACTTGACGGTCACGCTGGGCCAGCTCGACGAGGCGCAGGCGAACGCGAACGCGCCGGGAATGCCGGGCAAGGCCGGCCCCGCCGCGGGCCGCAATCCGCTCGGCCTGGTCGGCCAGCCGCTGGATGCCGACGACCGCCGCCAGCTTGGCCTCGCCGCCAACGAGGGCGTCGGCATCGCCAGCGTCGAAGGCCTGGCCGCGCGCCGCGCTGGCTTGCAGCCGGGCGACGTGGTGCTGCAGGTCGGGCGCACCAAGGTCGGCAGTCCGGGCGAACTCGATCGCGCGCTGGCGGGCGCCAAGCCGGGGCAGACGATGATGCTGCTGGTCCGACGCGGCAACGCCAGCCAGTTCGTCGCGGTGACACCGCGCGAAGGCGCGGCGCGCTGATCCGCCGCTCCCTTCACGAGGCCGCGCACCTGCGCGGCCTAGCCGCATCCGGGTCCTGTGCGGCCGCCATGCGATAATCCAGCGTTTGACGATCCGCGGCCGCTGGCCGCGCCGCCGCCGGACCCAATGCAGCGCGCTTCAATGCAGCTTATCCGCAACTTCTCCATCATCGCCCACGTCGACCACGGCAAGTCGACGCTGGCCGATCGCATCATCCAGCTCTGCGGCGGGCTCGAAGCCCGCGAGATGGAGGCGCAGGTGCTCGACTCGAACCCGATCGAGCGCGAGCGCGGCATCACCATCAAGGCGCAGTCCGTCTCGCTGCCGTACCGTGCGAAGGACGGCAACACCTACCAGCTCAACTTCATCGACACGCCCGGCCACGTCGACTTCAGCTACGAAGTCAGCCGCTCGCTCGCCGCCTGCGAGGGCGCGCTGCTCGTCGTCGACGCCGCGCAGGGCGTGGAGGCGCAGTCGGTCGCCAACTGCTACACCGCGGTGGAGCAGGGGCTCGAAGTGGTGCCGGTCCTGAACAAGATCGACCTGCCGACCGCGGACGTCGACAAGGTCAAGGAAGAGATCGAGGCGGTGATCGGCATCGACGCCGTCGAGGCCGTCGCGATTTCCGCCAAGACCGGCCTTAACGTGCCGGACGTGCTGGAGGCGATCGTCCAGCGCATCCCGCCGCCGCGGCCGCGCGACACCGACAAGCTGCAGGCGCTGATCATCGATTCCTGGTTCGACAACTACCTCGGCGTGGTGTCGCTGGTGCGCGTCATGCAGGGCGAGATCAAGCCGGGCGACAAGCTGCTGGTGATGTCGACCGGGCGCACCCACCAGGTCGACAACGTCGGCGTGTTCACGCCCAAGCGCAAGGTGCTGCCGAAGCTCGGTGCTGGCGAGGTGGGTTGGGTCACCGCGTCGATCAAGGACGTGCACGGCGCGCCGGTCGGCGACACGCTCACCCTGGCGAACGACCCGGCGCCGAAGCCCCTGCCGGGTTTCCAGGAAATGCAGCCGCGCGTGTTCGCCGGCCTGTTCCCGGTCGATGCCGAGGACTATCCCGCGCTGCGCGAGGCGCTCGAGAAACTGCGCCTCAACGACGCCGCGCTGCATTTCGAGCCGGAGAGCTCGGAGGCGATGGGTTTCGGCTTCCGCTGCGGCTTCCTCGGCATGCTGCACATGGAGATCGTGCAGGAGCGGCTGGAGCGCGAATACGACCTCAACCTGATCACGACCGCGCCGACGGTCATCTATGAGGTGCTCAAGACCGACGGCAGCGTGATCCCGATGGACAATCCGGCCAAGCTGCCGCCGGTGAACATGGTCGAGGAGATCCGCGAGCCGATCATCCGCGCCAACATCCTCACGCCGCCGGACTACATCGGCAACGTGATCAAGCTGTGCGAGGACAAGCGCGGCGTGCAGGTCGGCATCACCTACATGGCCAGCCAGGTGCAGGTGAGCTACGAGCTGCCGATGGCGGAGGTGGTGCTCGACTTCTTCGACAAGCTGAAGTCGGTCTCGCGCGGCTACGCGTCGCTGGACTACCACTTCCTCCGCTTCGACGCCGGCCCGTTCGTGCGCGTGGACACGCTGATCAACGGCGACAAGGTCGATGCGCTGTCGATCATCTGCCACCGCAGCCACGCCGACCGGCGCGGGCGCGAGCTCTGCGAGAAGATGAAGGACCTGATCCCGCGGCAGATGTTCGATGTCGCGATCCAGGCCGCGGTCGGCGCGCAGATCATCGCCCGCACCACCGTCAAGGCGCTGCGCAAGAACGTGCTGGCCAAGTGCTACGGCGGCGACGCCACGCGCAAGAAGAAGCTGCTCGAGAAACAGAAGGAAGGCAAGAAGCGGATGAAGCAGGTCGGCCGGGTCGAGATCCCGCAGGAGGCCTTCCTCGCCGTGTTGCAGGTGGACAGCAAGTAGCCGGAAAAGGGGAATCGGGAGCGGGACATCGACGTGGACGCGGCCCTTCGGTCGAAGGGCGGCAGGACGACGACCCGCTTCTCCGCTTCCCGGTTTTCCAATCCCGATTCACAGCTCCTGAGGAGCACGCATGCGCTGGTTCGAAATCGCCCTTGTCGTCCTGACGCTGTTCACCGGCGTCGTCTGGCTGCTCGACAGGTTCTTCCTCGCGAAGCGACGCGAGGAGCGCGCCGGCCTGCTGGAACCGAAGGAGCCGGTAATCGTCGACTATGCCAAGGCCTTCTTCCCGGTGCTGGCGGTCGTGCTGGTGCTGCGCAGCTGGGTGGCCGAGCCCTTCCGCATCCCGTCCAGCTCGATGATGCCGTCGCTGCTGATCGGCGACTTCATCCTGGTCAACAAGTTCGCCTACGGCCTGCGCCTGCCGATCAGCAACGGGAAGGTCGTGTCGATCGGCGAGCCCGCGCGCGGCGACGTGGTCGTGTTCCGCCCGCCGCAGCATCCCGAGCAGGACTGGATCAAGCGCGTGATCGGCCTGCCGGGCGACACCATCGCCTACCGCGACCACACCGTGTGGCTCAACGGCAAGCCGCTGCAGTACGCCAGCGACGGCCTGTACGTGGGGAAGGGGGAGGGCGCCGACGCCACCGGCTCGCGCCTGCAGACCGAACAGCTGCCCGGCCGTCCACACCCGGTGCTGGAACGTGACGACCTGCCGTTTTTCGTGCAGGGCGAAGGCGAATGGAAGGTGCCGCCCGGGGAGTATTTCGTCATGGGCGACAATCGTGATAATAGCGAGGACAGCCGCTTCTGGGGCTTCCTCCCCGAGGCGAACCTGAGGGGCAAGGCCTTCCTGGTGTGGATGCACTGGGATGCCAGCGCGGGCGGGGTGGACTTCAACCGGATCGGCAGCCGCATTCCGTAGCTGCCATCCTTTCGACGGTCGCAAGGGGAAAAGGCTATGAAGCGCAATCAAGGCGGGATGACCCTGATCGGGTTCGTGATCGTGCTCGCGGTGGTCGGGTTCTTCGCCTACATCGGCATGAAGCTGTTCCCGATGTACCAGGAGTTCTATTCGGTGAAGAAGGCGCTCGCCAGCCTGAAGACCGAACCGGGCATCGCCGACCAGGACCCGGGCAGGATCGAGGACCTGTTCTTCCGCCGCCTGTACGTGAGCTATTCCGACAGCGTCAACAAGGACAACGTCAAGGTCGAACGGATGGAAGGCGGCTGGAAGATGACCGTCGACTACGAAGTGCGCAAGCCGCTGGTCTACAACCTCGACGTGGTCGGCAACTTCCATGCGGTCGAAGACCTCACGCGGTCGAGTGGCAACCCCCAGTAACCCGGCCGTGGCCGCCTTTGGCGGTCACGCCTTCGCCGACGCCGGCCTGCTCGGGCAGGCCCTGCGCCACCGCAGCGCCGGCAGCCCGCACAACGAGCGGCTCGAATATCTCGGCGACGCGCTGCTCAACCTGATCGTCGCCGAACAGCTCTACCAGCGCTGGCCGCGCGCAGACGAGGGCGCGCTCACCCGCGCGCGCGCCGAGCTGGTGCGCGAGTCGACCCTCGCCGGCATCGCCCGTTCGCTCGATCTGGGGGCACGGCTGACGCTCGGCCCCGGCGAGATGAAGTCCGGTGGCTACCGGCGCGATTCCATCCTCGCCGACGCGCTGGAGGCGGTGGTCGCCGCCTGCTACCTGGATGCCGGCTTCGATGCCTGCCGCATCCTCGTGCTGCCCTGGTTCGAGCCGCTGCTGGCGGCGCTGCCGCCGCCCGCGCAGGTGGGCAAGGACGCCAAGACGCGCCTGCAGGAATGGCTCCAGGCCCGCCAGAAACCGCTGCCGGTCTACGCATTGCTGGCCGAAACCGGCGAGGATCACGCCAAGAGTTTCCAGGTCAGCTGCACGCTCAGCCAGCCGCCGCTGGTGGCCGAGGGCGTCGGCAGTTCGCGCCGCGCGGCCGAACAGGCGGCCGCCGAGGTCGCGCTCGAGCAGCTCCAGGACCGCTGAAGGCCGC
>JABFWF010000112.1 GCA_013362405.1 Lysobacter sp.
CTTCGATTGGTTCGCGCACCGAGGTCGAGATCACGTTGACGATGCGGCCCCAGCCGGCGGCCCGCATGCCGGGCAGCAGCGCCTGCGCCAGGGCGTGGTTGGCGACGAGGTGCTTGTTGAAGGCGTCCAGGAAAGCCGGGGTTTCGGCGGCATGCACGGGCCCCGGCGGCGGCCCGCCGGTGTTGTTGACGAGGATGTGCACGGGCCTGCCGGCGGCCAGCGCCTCGGCCTGCGCGCGCAGGCGCGCGGTGTCGGCGACGTCGGCGGCGATGAAGCCATGCCGTTGCGCGCCGTGGCGCGGCAGCGTCGCGACGACATCGCGCAGCACGTCCTCGCGCCGGGCCAGCACGGTCACGTCGGCGCCGAGCAGGGCGAGCTCATGCGCGGCCGCGCGGCCGATGCCTTCGGACGCGCCGCAGACGAGCGCGTGGCGGCCGGTGAGGTCGAGATCCATCAGCTGTTCTCCCTTGCCGCCAGCGTCTGCGCCATCAGCGCGGCGACGGCGTTGGCGCCGGCATCGTCCTGCGCCTGCAGGGCGGCGGCGACGCTCCTGCGATTGGCGTCCGGGTGGTTCTGGTTGAGCTTGAACTTCAGCGCCACGCGCTCGGCAACGAGGCGGAAGCCGGTGATCCCGCGCAGCTGGTCGCGATGGTCCGCGCGCTCGTGCTCGTAGCGCCAGTCGCTGCCGACGCGCGCCTCGTGCGTGCGGCTGAGTTCGTCGACGATGGCAGCGAGCGATGCTTCGTCCTCGGACAGCGTCAGCATGCCGGCAAGGTGCGCGACGACGTAGTTCCACGTCGGCACGCGTGCGGCCGCTTCCTTGTCCGGATACCAGGCGGGCGAGACGTAGGCGTGCGGGCCGTGCACGATCGCCAGCGCGGCGCCGCCCTGGCCCCGGGCCAGCGGATTGGCGCGGGCGACGTGGCCGCGCAGCTCGACGCGGTCGCCCTCGCGCCGGTACAGCACCGGCACGTGGTCGGCGACCGGCAGGCCGTCGCCCGGCGTGACGAGGGTGATGAAGGGATGGGCGGCGATCAGCGCGTCCAGGCGCGCGAGGTCGGTCTCGGCGAAGGCGCGCGGCAGGTGCATCAGTGCGGCGGGAACTGCTGCACCATGCGCGGGCGCAGCGCGTCGTCGTCGCCGGCCTGCGGCGGGTGCAGTTCGTCGAGGACGAAACCCCGTACCTCGGCGTCTTCCGCGTCGACGCCTTCGAAGGCGACGAATTCCGCGTCCAGCAGCGCGGCGCGCGCGCTGTCCTCGCTGTCGAAGGGCAGGGTGGCGCCGTCGCTGTCGAACACTTCGGCGGTGCCCGCCTCGCGCACGCGCAGGCGCGCCCACACCACGGTGCGGCCGATGGTCGCGAGCCACCATTCGTCGCGGGCAGCGTCGTGCATCTGCGTGCTCATCCGGGGAACGCCAGCGACAGCAGCCATAGCAGCCCCGCGAGCGTCAGCCCGGCGAGGATGACGATCAGCGAGATGCGTGCCGGCGTCGCGAGGCCGCTGAGCGAGGGATCGCGCACCGAGCGGTAGCCGCCGCGCAGCAGCCAGGCGAGCGCCGATGGCTTGAGGAAGGCGCCGGGCCCGAGTTCGGCGGCGATGCCCGGTTGGCGGTCGCGCACGTGCACCAGCGCCAGCGGCCAGAAGATCACGAACGCGCTCGCGCCGGCGATGGACATGGCGACGAAGCACAGGGCGAAGAACAGGATCACGGCTCAGAACTCCGCGTGGCCCGGGGCGCGCGGGTACGGGATCGCGTCGCGGATGTTCGACAGGCCGCACACGTACACCACCAGCCGCTCGAAGCCGAGGCCGAAGCCCGCGTGCGGCACCGTGCCGTAGCGGCGGAAGTCGCGGTACCACTGGTAGTGCGCCGGGTCGAGGCCGAACTGCGCCATGCGCGCGTCGAGCACGTCGAGGCGCTCCTCGCGCTGCGAACCGCCGATGATCTCGCCGATGCCCGGCGCCAGCACGTCCATCGCGGCGACGGTCCTGCCGTCGTCGTTGAGGCGCATGTAGAACGCCTTGATGTGCTCGGGATAGTTCATCACCACGACCGGGCGGCCGACGTGTTCCTCGGTCAGCCAGCGCTCGTGCTCGGTCTGCAGGTCCAGGCCCCATTCGACGGGGAAGTCGAACTTCCTGCCGGAGTTCTGCAGCAACGCGATCGCGTCGGTGTAGTCGATGCGCTCGAACGGCGCGTTGACGAACGCCTCCAGGCGCGTGATCGCGTCCGGCTGCACGCGCTCGGCGATGAAGGCCATGTCGTCCGCGCGCTCCGCCAGCACCGCGCGGAACAGGTACTTGAGGAAGTCCTCGGCCAGCACCGCGTCGTAGTGGAGGTTCGCGAACGCGATTTCCGGCTCGATCATCCAGAATTCGGCCAGGTGGCGCGTGGTGTTGCTGTTCTCGGCGCGGAAGGTCGGGCCGAAGGTGTAGACCTTGCTCAGCGCGAGGCAATAGGCCTCGACGTTGAGCTGGCCGGAGACGGTGAGGAAGGTCTCCTTGCCGAAGAAGTCGCGCGAGAAATCCACCGCGCCGCCTTCGCCGCGCGGCAGGTTGGCGAGGTCGAGCGTGGACACGCGGAACATCTGGCCCGCGCCTTCGGCGTCGGACGTGGTGACGATCGGCGTGTTGATCCAGTAGAAGCCCTGCTCGTGGAAGTAGCGGTGGATCGCCTTCGCCAGGCAGTCGCGGATGCGGGTGACCGCGCCGAAGAGGTTGGTGCGCGGGCGCAGGTGCGCCACGTCGCGCAGGAACTCGAGCGAATGCGCCTTCGGCTGGATGGGGTAGGTCTCGGGATCGTCGACCCAGCCGACCACCTCGATCCTGCTCGCCTGGATCTCGAACGCCTGCCCCTGCCCCTGCGAGGGCGCGAGCGTGCCGGTGGCGATCACGGCGCAGCCGGCGGTCAGGCGCTTCACCTCGCTTTCGTAGTTGGACAGCGTCGACGGCGCGACCACCTGGATCGGCGCGAAGCAGGAGCCGTCGCTGACGTTCACGAAGGACAGGCCCGCCTTGGAATCGCGCCGGGTACGCACCCAGCCGCGGACCGTGACCTCGCCGCCGGCGGGCAGCCTGCCCGCGAGCGCGTGCTCGACGCTCACCACCGTCATGCCTTGATTCCTCGCCCCAACGGAGCCATCTGCCTGAATCGCGCAGTGTACCGTGCGCGTTCCGCCGGCGGCGCCGACGCGGCGCGGCGGTAGAATTCACGCGCTTCCGAGGAATCCGATCATGGCCGTCACGCTCGCCCCCGCCGCCCTCGACCGCATCCGCGGCTATATCGCCGGTACGCCCGGTGCCGTGGGTCTGCGCTTCGGCGTGCGACGCACCGGCTGTTCCGGCTGGGGCTACGCGGTGGACCTGGCGCGCGAGGAGGGCGCGGACGATCGGGTGTTCGAGCAGGACGGCGTGCGCATCCTCGTCGATGCCGACAGCCTGCCGCTGGTCGACGGCACCGAGATCGATTTCCTCAAGCAGGGCCTCAACGAGCAGTTCGTGTTCCGCAATCCCAACGTCGCCGCCGAATGCGGCTGCGGGGAAAGCTTCACCACGGACGCCGATCGCGCCGCCTGACGCGACGGGCGTCACGCCGACCCAACCTTCGGCAGGGTCGGGCCGGGTTGCTCCGGGCGCTAGACTCCCGCGACTCGTTCCGGGAGATCCCGATGTTCCGATCGTTCGCCCTTGCCGCGCTCGCCGCCGCGGCGCTTACCGCCATGCCTGCCCGCGCGCAGTCGCAGGACCCCGCCAAGGCCCTGCACGCGCTGTTCGACGCGGAGTGGGAACGCAGCATGGTCGAATCGCCGGAGAACGCCAGCGTCAACGGCGACAACCGCTTCAACGATCGCTGGACCGACAACAGCCTCGCCGCGATCGCGAAGCGCCAGGCCGAGGACCGCGCCGCGCTCGACAAGCTGCACGCGATCGACCGCGCGAAACTGTCGCCTGCCGACCAGCTCAACTACGACACCTTCGAGTGGCTCGCGAAGAGCACGGTCGAGCGGCAGCAGTTCAAGGAATACCTGCAGCCGGTGAACCACCAGGGCGGCGTGCAGACCGCCGACGGCCTCGCGGAATACCTGCCGTTCGCGACGACGCAGGATTACCGGGACTGGCTCAAGCGCATGGACGCCATCCCGACGGTGGTCGACCAGACCATCGCGCTGATGCGCGAAGGCGAGAAGACCGGCAACACGCCGCCGAAGGTGCTGATGCAGCGCGTGCCGGCGCAGATCGCGGCGCAGGTCGTGGACGATCCGACGAAGAGCCCGTTCTACCGGCCGTTCCTGCATTTCCGCGACAGCGTGCCGGCGGCCGATCGTCCCGCGCTGCAGGCCGAGGCGCAGCGCGTCATCCGCGAGCGCATCGTGCCGGCGTTCCGGCAGTTCGCCACCTTCATCGACAAGGACTACCTGCCGAAGTCGCGCACCACCATCGCGGCCACCGCGCTGCCCAACGGCAAGGCGTACTACGACTTCCTGGCGCGCTACTACACGACCACCCCCCTGAGCGCGAAGCAGATCCACGAGATCGGCCTGAAGGAAGTCGCGCGGCTGCGCGCCGAAATGGAGAAGGTCAAGGACGAGACCGGCTTCAAGGGCACGCTGGCCGAGTTCTTCACCTACCTGCGCACCGATCCGCGCTTCTTCGAGAAGACGCCCACCGGCCTGCTGGAGCGCTACCGGGCGACCGCCAAGCGGATCGACCCGGAACTGGTGAAGGCCTTCCGCACCATTCCGCGCGAGCCCTACGGCGTGCGGCCGATCCCGGACAACGTCGCGCCGGACACGACCACGGCGTATTACCAGCCGGGTTCCAACGACGGCAGCCGCCCGGGCTACTACTACGTGAACCTCTACAAGCCGGAAGTGCGGCCGACCTGGGAAATGATGCCGCTGACGCTGCATGAGGCCGTGCCGGGCCACCACTTCCAGTTCGCGCGTGGCCTCGAGCTGCCGGATGCACCGATGTTCCGCCGCACCGCCTATTTCGTCGGCTACAGCGAGGGCTGGGGCCTGTACGCCGAGCGGCTTGGCTACGACATGGGCCTGTACGACGATCCGTACGACCGCTTCGGCCAGCTGACCTACGAGATGTGGCGCGCGGTGCGCCTGGTGGTCGACACCGGCATGCACGCGATGGGGTGGAGCCGTCAGCAGGCGATCGACTACTTCAAGCAGAACGCCGCCAAGACCGACCAGGACATCGTCAACGAAGTCGACCGCTACCTCGGCACCCCCGGCCAGGCGCTGGCCTACAAGATCGGCCAGATGAAGATCCTGGAGCTGCGCGAGCGCGCCCGGCAGGCGCTGGGCCCGGACTTCGACCTGCGCGACTACGACGACGCCGTGCTGGAGACCGGCTCGGTGCCGCTGGACGCGCTCGAGAAGCACATCGACGCCTGGATCGCGGCGCGCAAGGCGGCGGCCGGGCAGAAGGCGGCCGCGCACTGACCCGGCGCCCGGGGGCCGACGGCCGCACCCGGGAGCGAGATGGCGGGTCCCGGCTGCATTCACGCCGCCCGGCCGATGCCCCTGAACGGCCCGCTTCGGCGGGCTGTTTCGGTTCCGGGGGCGAAGTTGCCGCTAAGCCCTTGAACCTGCCATAATTTCCGGCTCCCGTGGCGTCAGCCGCGGGGCCCTTGCTCCACCGCGCATGCCTGCGGGCGACGACGGGGGGCTGCCCGGCCGCATCGCGTCGACGAAAACGCGAGGCGGCCACATCCACAAGGAACCACCATGCGTCACTACGAAATCGTGTTCCTCGTTCATCCGGACCAGAGCGAACAGGTCCCGGCGATGATCGAGCGCTACAAGGGCCTGATCGAGAACGGCAGCGGCATCGTCCACC
>JABFWF010000124.1 GCA_013362405.1 Lysobacter sp.
CGCCAGGCCCTTGTCGTACTCCTGGTAGCCGGCTTCGTAGATGCCGCTGACGGTGAAGCGTTTGAGCCGCGGCAACGCGCCCACCGGCGTGCTGCGGAAATCGGCGACGGTCACCGTCACCTTGTCGCCGACGTTGACGCCGAGCCAGAGCGCCAGTTCCTGCCCGAGCACGATGTTGAAGCTGCCGGGCGTGAGCTGGTCGAGCCGGCCCTGCACCATTTTCTTCGCCAGCACCGACACCATGCCCTCTTCCGCCGGCAGGACGCCGCGCACCATCGCCGGCTGGTTCTGCGCGCCCTGCAGCAGCGCTTCCTTCTCGACGTAGGGTGCGGCGCCGGCGACGCGCCTGTCGCGGTAGGCCTCGGCGACGGCCTGGCGCCAGTTGTCCATCGGCACGCCGTCGGCGGTGATCGTCGCGTGCGCCGCCATCTGCAGCATGCGGTCGCGGATCTCGCGCTGGAAGCCGCTCATCACCGCGAGCGTCGTGATCAGCGCGGCGACGCCGATCGCGATGCCGAGGATCGACGCCAGCGAGATGAAGGAGATGAAGCCGTTGCGGCGCTTGGCGCGCAGGTAGCGCAGGCCGATGGCGACGGGGAGGGGCTTGAACATTCGGATCGGGTCGGCGAGGCAGCGGCTATGGTGCCATCGAAGGCAGGGTGGGCGTATCAACCATCGCCTGCGCAACCAGCTTCAGTTCACGCCGGGCAGCGCGCGGCAGCGTGTCGGGCCACCAGGCCAGGCGACGCGTGCGCCCATCGCCGTCGCGCCACCGCAGGAACGCGAGCGGGCCGCGCCAGTGCAGCATGGCGGCGTCGAGTGACTTCCCGTCGAGCTCCGGCGGCCGGCCCGATGCCCAGCAGAAGTCGCGTGCGGGTTGCCGGCGATGACGGATGCCCAGCCATGCGCCGCAGGCAGCCGCCGCGAGCGCGATGGGCCATGCCGCCACGCGCGGCATCCCGCTGGCGATCACCGAGAAGGCGGCGAGCACGCCGAGCGCAACGAGCGTGAACGACACGCCATGCGACGGCCGCCATTCAAGCCGGCAGATCGCGGATGTGCTGGACCAGCTCGTCGAGTGCGGCATCGGGGGGCGTTTCATGGCCGAGGAACCAGCGCCAGAGCCTATCGTCCTCGCAGTCCAGCAACCGTAGGAAAACGCCGCGCTCGGCGTCGGAAGCCTGCGTCCAGCGACGGTCGAGGTAGCGTTCGAGCAGGCGGTCCAGCTCGCGCATGCCACGACGGCAGCGCCAGCGCAGCTTCCTTACGTATGCGTCGTCGCTCACTTCCGGCTCCTTTGCGCCTGGCCCAGGCCGTCGCTGGCGCAGCATGTCGCTGCGTCGGATCGCCCTGCCCGTCCATCCATGGGCGGGCCTTCATCGGCGCGCGAACCAATGGCTCGCAAGCGCGCCGACTCACCCACGCAGCAGGCCGACCGCCAGCACGCCCCACAGCGCCCACAGGACCACGCCACCGGCGAGATAGGTGTAGAAGCGGTGCCACACGCGGTTGTAGGTGCAGTGGATCGCGCTGTGCATGACGCGCAGGAGGACGAAGGCCCAGGCCAGCGCCAGCGTCGCGACGCTCACCTGGGCGGTCAGCGCGGCGATCACCAGCGCCAGGTAGAACAGCACCGGCAGCTCGAACAGGTTGCGGAAATTGTCCGCGGCACGGGTGTCCTTCAGCCGCGCCGCCATCTCGACCGAGGTCGCGACCGACTGCGGATGGATGCGCTCGCGCGTCATCTCGGCCACGCGCATGAAGTACATGCGCCACCAGACCACGAAGGTCAGCGCGGCCATGGCGAGCGCGGGAAGGAAGATCAGGCGGGTATCCATGCGGTCTTCCTGGAGTGCCGGATTCGGAGTCGATCAACCAACCGGTCGCCGCCCGTGGTGCGGCAGCATCTGCTTCGGGTCGCCCTGCCCGCCCCTCAAAAAAGGGGCGAGTGTTCGTCTGCGCGCGAGCCGGCGGTTCGGCGCCGCGCCGGCCTCACCCGCGCCGCGCCAGCATCAGCTGCTTGATCTCGCCGATCGCCTTCGCGGGATTCAGTCCCTTCGGGCAGGTCCGCGCGCAGTTCATGATGGTGTGGCAGCGGTAGAGCTTGAAGGGATCCTCGAGGTCGTCGAGGCGCGCGCCGGTGTCCTCGTCGCGCGAGTCGGCGATCCAGCGGTAGGCCTGCAGCAGGACCGCCGGGCCGAGGTAGCGGTCGCCGTTCCACCAGTAGCTCGGGCAGCTGGTCGAGCAGCAGGCGCACAGGATGCACTCGTAGAGGCCGTCGAGCTTGGCGCGGTCTTCCTTCGACTGCAGGCGCTCGCGATCCGGCGGTGGCGCGCTCTGCGTGCGGATCCACGGCTTGATCGACGCGTACTGCGCGTAGAAATGCGTGAGATCGGGGACGAGATCCTTCACCACCGGCATGTGCGGCAGCGGATAGATCGGCACGTCGCCCTTGCCGCAGTCGTCGATCGCCTTGGTGCAGGCGAGCGTGTTCGTGCCGTCGATGTTCATCGCGCACGAACCGCAGATGCCCTCGCGGCAGGAGCGGCGGAAGGTCAGCGTCGGATCGATCTCGTTCTTGATCTTGATCAGCGCGTCCAGGACCATCGGGCCGCACTTGTCGAGGTCCACCTCGTAGGTGTCGACGCTCGGATTGCGACCGTCGTCCGGACTCCAGCGGTACACCTTGAAGCGGCGCACGCGCTTGGTGCCGGCTGGCGCCGGGAAACGACGCCCGGGCTGGATCTTCGAGTTCTTGGGAAGCGTGAATTCGGCCATGACGAAGTCCGGTCAGTAGACGCGCGGCTTGGGCGGCACGACCTCGACTTCGTCGTCGAGCGTGTACATGTGCACCGGGCGGTAATCGATGCGGGTCTTGCCCTGCTCGTCGACCCAGCACAGCGTGTGCTTCTGCCAGTTGGCGTCGTCGCGGTCCGGGAAGTCCTCGCGCGCATGCGCGCCGCGCGACTCGGTGCGGTTTTCGGCGGAGACGATCGTCGCCAGTGCCTGGCCAAGCAGGTTCTGCAGTTCGAAAGTTTCGATCAGGTCCGAGTTCCACACCAGCGAGCGATCCGACACGCGCACGTCGGCGAACGAGGCGTGGATGTCGCGGATCTTCTTCGCGCCTTCGGCCAGCGTCTCGCCGGTGCGGAACACCGCGGCGTCCGCCTGCATCGTGCGCTGCATGTTGTCGCGGATGACCGCGGTCGGCGTGCCGCCATTGGCATTGCGCAGGCGGTCCAGGTTGGCCAGGGCCTTGTCGCAGGCATCGGCCGCGAGGCGGCCGTGCGGCTTGCCGGTCTGGATGGTCTCGGCGCAGCGGTTGGCGACCGCGCGGCCGAACACGACGAGGTCGAGCAGCGAGTTCGAGCCGAGCCGGTTGGCGCCGTGCACCGACACGCAGGCCGCCTCGCCGATCGCATACAGGCCCGGAACGACCGAATCCGGATTGCCGCCCTTCAGCGTCACCACCTCGCCGTGGTAGTTGGTCGGGATGCCGCCCATGTTGTAGTGCACGGTCGGCAGCACCGGGATCGGCTGCTTGGTGACGTCCACGCCGGCGAAGATGCGCGCGCTCTCGGAGATGCCCGGCAGCTTCTCGTGGATGTCCTTCGGATCGAGGTGGGTCAGGTCGAGGTGGATGTGGTCCTTGTCCGGACCGACGCCGCGGCCTTCGCGGATCTCGATGGTCATCGAGCGCGACACGACGTCGCGCGAGGCCGGGTCCTTCGCGTTCGGCGCGTAGCGCTCCATGAAGCGCTCGCCGCTGCTGTTGCGCAGGATGCCGCCTTCGCCGCGCACGCCTTCGGTGATCAGCACGCCGGCGCCGTAGATGCCGGTCGGATGGAACTGCACGAATTCCATGTCCTGCATGCCGAGGCCGGCGCGCAGCGCCATGCCGCCGCCGTCGCCGGTGCAGGTGTGCGCCGAGGTCGCGCTGAAGTAGGCGCGGCCGTAGCCGCCGGTCGCCAGCACCACGCCATGGGCGCGGAACAGGTGCAGGGTGCCCTCGGCCATGTCGAGCGCGAGCACGCCGCGGCAGACGCCGTCGGCGTCCATGATCAGGTCGAGCGCGAAGTACTCGATGAAGAAGCGCGCGTCGTGCGCCAGCGACTGCTGGTAGAGCGTGTGCAGGATCGCGTGGCCGGTGCGGTCGGCGGCGGCGCAGGTGCGCTGGGCGATGCCCTTGCCGTAGTCGGTGGTCATGCCGCCGAACGGGCGCTGGTAGATCTTGCCTTCCTCAGTACGCGAGAACGGCACGCCGTAGTGCTCGAGCTCGACGATCGCGGGAATGGCCTCCCGGCACATGTACTCGATCGCGTCCTGGTCGCCCAGCCAGTCCGAGCCCTTGATGGTGTCGTAGAAGTGGAAGCGCCAGTCGTCGGGGCCCATGTTGCCGAGCGCGGCCGAGATCCCGCCCTGCGCCGCGACGGTGTGCGAGCGGGTCGGGAACACCTTGGTGATGCAGGCGGTCTGCAGGCCCTTCTGCGCGAGGCCGAAGGTGGCGCGCAGGCCGGCGCCGCCGGCTCCGACGACGATGACGTCGTACTTGTGTTCGGTGATCTTGTAGGTGGCGGTCATCAGCGGCGGTCGATCAGGGAGCGGTCAGCGCGATGCGGGCGATCGCGTACAGGGAGGCGATCGCACCGATCGCGCAGGCGAAGGTCACCAGCAGCTGCAACGCGATTTCCATCCAGCGGGTGTGCACGTAGTCCTCGAGTACCACCTGCACGCCGAGCTTGGCGTGCCAGAACGCGGCGATGGCGAAGGCGGCGAAGGCGATCGCGTTCCACGGCCGGGCGACGGTCATGCGCACCGTCTCCGCATCCACGCCGACGAAGGACACCAGCAGGCCGACCAGCCACGGCGCCAGCAGCGCCAGCAGCACGGCCGTCATCCGCTGCCACCACCAGTGGCTGGTGCCGGTCTTGCCGGAGCCGATGTTGCGCGCGCGCTTGAGCGGCGTACGGAAGTCCTTGTCCGCGGAGGTACCGATGTTGCTCATGCGCGATGGCCTCCGAGGGCAACGAACCAGATCGCGGCGGTGAAGACGACGGTCAGCACGGCGACCATCCAGCCGGAGCGATACACGTCGGGAATGTCGAAGCCCCAGCCCGCATCCCAGAGCAGGTGGCGGATGCCGTTGAGCAGGTGGTAGACCAGCGACAGCGAAAAGCCGAACAGGAACAGCAGGCCGAGCGGCGAGGCCACGACGTGCGCAGCCTGCGCGAAGGCATCGCCGCCCCGTGCCAGCGCGAGCAGCCACCACGCGAGGCCGAAGGCACCGACGGCGAGCACGACGCCGGTGACGCGGTGCAGGATCGACATCGTCATCGTGATCTGCCAGCGGTAGACCTGCAGATGCGGTGACAGCGGGCGTTCGCGGGTTGGCATGCGATGTCGTCTCCGGCCGGGCGGCGCGCGCCGCGTGGTCGCCGTGTGATGGCTTAGAAATCGATGCAGCGGCCGTTCTTTTCCCAATCGCCGTAGCGCGTTGGGTCGGGACCGGCGCGGCCGCCAATCTCACGCGTCTCGCGCGCTCCGGAAGTACCGGCAGCCGGTTCCTGCGATGGAACGGGCGCCTGCTCCGGTGCGGGCTCGGGCGTCGATTGACCTATCATCTGCGTGTTCACAGCCGGTCAAGTGTACGTCCCGCCGCCAATGTCGGACAACCCGCAGGCTTCCAGCGACTCGTTTTTCGCCCTCGATTTCGGCGTGCTGGCGCTGTCCGGCCCGGACGCGGTGAAGTTCGCCCACGCGCAGTTCATGAGCGACGTCGCCGGCCTCCCGCCCGGCCACTGGCATTGGAGCGGCTGGCTGACGTCCAAGGGGCGCCTGATCGCACTGTTCGCGCTGCTGAAGCTGGATGCGGACACCGTGTGGCTGGTGCTGCCCGACACCGACGCCGTCGAGCTGGGCGCGCAGCTGCGGCGCTTCATGTTTCGCAGCAAGCTACGAATCGAGGCGCACGGGGACCTGGTGACGACAGGCGCTTTCGCCGCGCCGGCGCAGGCCAGCGGTGCGGCGATTGCGGGCGACATCGCCCACGGCATCGAGCTCGATTTCAGTGCGGAAGGCGGCGCGCGCGTCGTCTCGATCGGCCACGCACAGGTGCGGGCGGACGCCGCCGCCCTCGCCCGCTGGAAACGCTTCGACCTCGAGCACGGCCTGCCGCGCCCGGACGCCGCGCAGCACGGACAGTGGACGCCGCAGATGCTCTCGCTGGAGCGCCTGCAGGCTTTCAGCGTGAAGAAAGGCTGCTATCCGGGCCAGGAAATCGTCGCCCGCACGCATTTCCTCGGGCAGGCGAAGCGCGGGCTGGCCTTGCTGGAGGCTGACGCCCTGCTCGCGCCCGGTGACGAAGTCGGCGACGGCACGCGCGCGATCGGCACGGTCGTGAGCGTGTCGGGAAGCGAAGCCGGCAGCGTGGCGCTGGTGGTGCTGCCGACGGAGCGCACGGGCCTTGCGCTCAGCGCCGGCACCACGCCGCTGCGCGAACGCCCGCTGCGAGGCGGCCTGGCCCGTTAGCGGGCCTTCTCGCCGGCCAGAGAATCCGCCGCCGCGACGATTTCCTCGTCCGATGGAATCACCAGGAACGCTGCGCCCGCGAGCGGAGTGAAGGTGTCGGCGCCGACCACGCGCCGGAACGGCCGCGCCCCATAGCCGCCTTCCACCACGGCGGTGATGATGCCCTCGCCCACGCCGGCGCTGCGGCGGCCTTCGTCGACGATGAGGATGCGTTTCGCGGTCTTCGCCTGTTCGCGGATGAAGGCCTCGTTGAGCGGGGCCAGCCAGCGCAGGTCGACCACGCGCACCTTCCAGCCGTGCTTCCTCTCGATGGTGCGCGCGGCGCGCAGGCTCATCGGCACGCCGTTGCCGAAGGTGAAGACGACGAGGTCGTCGCCTTCGCCGTAGACCCGGCCTTCGCCGAGCGGAATGAACTTTTCCGGCGACGGATACTCGGTGAGCCAGCCGCCGTCGCCCGCCTCGTACAGATCCTTGGCCATGTAGAGCGCGATCGGCTCGAGGAAGGCGCAGACGCGCCCGTCCACCTTGGCCAGCGCGGTGAGCGTGCGCAACATCATCGCGGCGTCGTCGCCGCGCGACGGACAGCCGACGACGAGGCCAGGAATGTCCCGTAGCGCCGTGATCGAGTTGTCGTTGTGGAAATGGCCGCCGAAGCCGCGCTGGTAACCGAGCGAGGCGATGCGCACGACCATCGGGTTGCGGTACTGCCCGTTGCTGAAGAACTGCAAGGACGCCGCTTCGCCACGGATCTGGTCGCAGGCGTTGTGGAAATACGCCAGGTACTGGATCTCCGGGATCGGCAGCATGCCCATGTTGGCGTAGCCCTGGGCGAGGCCGAGGATCATCGTCTCGTCCAGCAGCGTGTTGAACACGCGCGCGCCCTTGAAGGCCTTCTGCAGGCCCTTGGTGACCGTGTAGACGCCGCCCTTCTGCGCGACGTCCTCGCCGAACAGCAGCGCTTCGGGATACTTGGCGAACAGGTCGTGCAGCGCGTTGTTGATCTGGATCGCGAGGTGCTTCGGCGCCTGCTTTTCGGGCAGCTTCGCCTCGCCACCGAACACCTGTAGGCGCTTGTCGGCGTAGTCGAAGCGCGCGGCTTCGGCTTCCACCTTGTCTTGGTGGTAGGGAGCGAGCGGCGCCATGACCTCGTCGAGCGACTGCAGGCGCGGCCGGCGATCGGCGTCTTCCGCCGCGGCGAAGCACTTCCTGCGCGTCTGCTCGTACAGCGCGAGGATCTCGTCCTGCGACATCAGGCCCGATTCCAGCGCGATCGCCGCCGAGCGCAACAGTGGATCGTTCGCTTCGACCGCGCACAACTCCTCCACCGGACGCCACTCGATCTCGAAGTCGGTGCCGGCGTGGCCCATGATGCGGGTGGTGCGCAGGTGCAGGAAGGTCGGCCGGCGCGTGCCGCGGCAATGCTCCACCGCCGCCTGCACCTGGCCGTAGCCGGCGGCGAGGTCGAGGCCATCGGCGTAGAAGTAGTCGAGGTCGGCGCGCTCGCGGAAGTTGCGCGCGACCCAGCCCTGCGGCGTCTTCACCGAGATGCCAATGCCGTTGTCCTCGCACACGAACAGCACTGGCGCCGGCAGCTTCTGGTAGGCCGTCCATGCGGCGGCATTGAACGCGGTCTGCGCGGTGGCGTGGTTGCTGGAGGCGTCGCCGAAGGAGCAGATCGCGATGCTGTCGTCGGGAATCGGCAGCTGGTGGCCGATGCGCCTGGCCTGTTCGATCGCGACCGCGGTGCCCAGCGCCTTCGGCAGGTGCGAGGCGATCGTCGAGGTCTGCGGGAGCACCCACAACGGCTTGCTGCCCCACACCTTGTGGCGGCCTCCGCTGGCGGGATCGTCCTTCGATGCCGCGAACGACAGCGCCGAATCCATGATGGGATCCATGCCCGGCAGCTTGCGGAAGCGCTCGGCCATGAAGCCGCCCGAGCGGTAATGCAGGAATGCCGGATCGGTATGCCGGGTCAGGCGCGCGACCATTGCGTTGCCTTCGTGTCCCGAACTGCCGATCGTGTAGAAGACCTTGTTCTGCACGCGCAGCACGCGCGCCATCAGGTCGAGGTGGCGGCTGATGAGCTGCGATTCGAACAGTTCGCGGAAGCCGCGCGCGTCGAGCGCACTGCCATCGAGGATGGGCTCGCCGGGCGCCGGCTTCGCGTCCGTGCCGCCCTGCCAGCCGCGCACGAACTCCTGGAAGTTGACGTCGCAGATCTCGGCGCGATTGAGGCCCTTCATGCGGGCCGGGATGGGATTGGGAACGGTGGCGAACATGGCGTGGGCTTGTGGTCGGTCGCGTGCTGGCAGGCGGCGGGAAAGGGTCAGGTCGACTGGGCGATCAACGCGGCGGCAGTCGCGTCGGGCGCGGGCACCGGCACGAAGCCGGGTGTCTTCGCGACCCGCGCCAGCCAGTCGCGAAGCGCCGGATAGGCGTCGAGTGCGATGCCGCCGTGCGGCGCCACGGCCGTGTAGGCGAACAGCGCGATATCGGCGATGCCGTAGTCCGGTCCGGTGAACCAGGGCTGGGCAGTGAGGTGCCGCTCCATCACCGCCAGCGCCTGGTGGCCGCGCTCGCGCAGGCGTGGCAGGTCGGCGCGACGCGGCGAATCGGCCGGCGTCCAGCCGCAGATGAAGCGCGCGACGGCGATGTACGGCTCGTGGCTGTACTGCTCGAAGAACATCCAGCTCAGCGCCTGCGCGCGCTGCCAGGCGTCGCCGGGGAGAGATGGCGTGCCGTCGGCGAGCCAGCACAGGATGGCGTTGGACTCGGTCAGGACGCGACCATCGTCGAGTTCGAGGACGGGCACCTTGCCGTTGGGATTCCGCGCGAGGAATGCGGGCGTGCGGGTCGCGCCGGACGTGCTGTCGGTTTCGACCCAGCGGTACGGCCGGCCCAGCTGCTCCAGCAGCAGCCGCACCTTGTGGCAGTTGCCGGAGGGCGAGAAGCCGTAGACCGTCGGCATCAGGCGACCTTCGCCCGGCGCGTGCGCCACTCGTCGCGGGTCTGGCCCCAGATGTCGATGGCGTGCTGGTCAAGCGGCGGCGGCAATGCCCCCGGCCCGCGATTGCGCGAGCCCAGGCGCATCGCGACCGCCTGCGAGGCCGTGTTCTCCGGGCTGATCGAATGGATCACGTCGGTCCAGCCGAGATGGTCGAACGCCCAGTCCATCGCCGCCGCGCAGGCCTCCGTCGCGTGGCCCTTGCCCCACGCGTCGTAATGGAAGGCGTAGCCGACCTCGGTCCCGGGCCATCCCTCGGGAAACCATGGCCCCGCGAACCCGAGCCACAGGCCGCTGGATTTCTCGACGACGGAAAACATCGCGAATCCCTGCACCATCCAGGCACCCGGCATCTGCAGGAACTTGCGCCAGGCGTCGGCGCGCAACATCGGGCCGCCGATGTGCGAGGCTGCGGTCGGATGCATGAACAGCTCGGCGTAGCGCGGCCAGTCGCCGAGTTCGGGCAGGCGCAGGACGAGGCGCTCGGTTTCGAGACGGACTTCGGGTGCGGCCACGCGGTTCCCCTCTCGATGGCGCGGCGGCGAGGGGCCGCCGCGCATTGCAGCCCGCTCGGGCCGATGGCTCAGAATGCGTTGATGCCGGTCAGCTCGCGCCCGATCACCAGCTGGTGCACGGTTTCCGTACCTTCGTAGGTGATGACCGACTCGAGGTTGAGCGCGTGGCGGATCGCGGCGTGTTCGGTGGTGATGCCGGCGCCGCCGAGCAGGTCGCGGCATTCGCGGGCGATGTCGATGGCCATGCGGCAGTTGTTCCACTTCGCCAGCGACACCTGCTGCGGCTGCATGCTGCCGGCGTCCTTGAGGCGCCCGAGCTGCAGGCTGAGCAACTGCGCCAGGGTGATGCGGCGGGCCATCTCGGCCATCTTGATCTGCGCGCTCTGCGTCGCCGCGACCGGGCGCCCGAACAGCACGCGCTCCTTGGTGTAGTTCAGCGCCTCGTCCAGGCAGGCGATCGCCGCGCCGATCGGGCCCCAGGTGATCCCGTAGCGGGCCTGGGTGAGGCAGCCGAGCGGACCCTTCAGGCCCTTCACGTTCGGCAGGCGGTTGGCGTCGGGCACGCGCACGTTGTCGAAATAGAGCGCGCTGGTCACCGACGCGCGCAGCGACATCTTGTGCTTGATCTCCTGCGCGGCGAAGCCGGCCATGCCCTTCTCGACCACGAAACCCTGGATGCCGTCGTCGGTCTGCGCCCAGACGATGGCGATGTCGGCCAGGTTGCCGTTGGTGATCCACATCTTGGAGCCGTTGAGGACCCAGTCGCCGCCGTCGCGGCGCGCGCTGGTCTTCATCGCGGCCGGATCGGAACCGCCCTGCGCCTCGGTCAGGCCGAAGCAGCCGATCACCTTGCCGGCGGCCATGTCGGGCAGCCAGCGCTGGCGCTGTTCTTCCGAACCGTAGGCATAGATCGGATACATGCACAGCGAGGACTGCACGCTGACGAAGCTGCGGATGCCGCTGTCGCCGCGCTCGAGCTCCTGGCAGATCAGGCCGTAGCTGACCGCGTTGAGGCCGGCGCAACCGTACTGCTCCGGCAGCGAGGAGCCGAGCAGGCCGAGTTCGGCGATCTCGCCGACCAGTTCCTTCGGGAAGCGTCCCTGGTCGAAGGCATCGCCGATGACCGGCAGCACGCGCTCGTCGGTGAAGCGGGCGACCGTGTCCTGCACCGCGCGCTCCTCCTCGCTGAGCAGGGAGCGGACGTCGTAGAGGTCGTAGGGATGCAGGGCCATGGTGGAAGGATGGGCGGCGGAAGCCTGCCATTCTATCGGCCCGTGCTGCGGTGCGGCACCCCGTCTCCGAAAACGGAAAGGCCCGGAATTCCGGGCCCCTCGTCCAGCGTGGCCGCCGTTACTGGCGGCTGGCGCTCGCGTCCATCGACGCCACCTGGGTGACCACCTTGCCGTCGACCACCGGCAGGCGGTCGCCGGCGGGCTTCTCGGCCATGCGCACGGTGTGCTCGCTGCCCGCGTAGCGGTAGGTCACGTCATAGCCCACCGTCTTGCGGTCGCTGCCGAGCAGGATGCGGCTGCCGGGGCGGTTCTCGGTGCGCATCGTCCCGGTGGTGCCGTCGGGATTGCGGTAGGTCACGTTGTAGGCGACCACGCGCGACGCCTGCGAGGTCGACGACTCCGTGTGGCACTGGTGCTCAGTGCGGCTGACCACCTGGTTGTCGGCGTGGTGCTGCTCGATCGCGCGGCCGGCAAAGGCACCACCCACGGCGCCGCCGACGGTCGCGAGCTTGCGGCCATCGCCCCTGCCCACCTGGTTGCCGAGCAGGCCGCCGATCACGGCGCCCGCGACCGTGCCGCCGATGTTGCGGGGATCTCGGCGCGGCGCCGGCTCCTGCACGACGACGTCGTTGCACACTTCGTGCGGTGTGGACACCGTGCTGGTCTCGCGCACAGGATCGGTGCCGATCACGGTCGCGTACAGCTTCTGCTTCTCGCCGATCGGCTTGACGTTGACCACGTCGGCGTAGTCGAGCTTGCCGCCGCCCGGGGCGATGCTGCTGTCCTGCGCGCGTACGTCGCCGCCGGCGAGCGGTGCGGCGGTCGAAGGCAACGCGGCGGAAGCGACCGTCGCGTCCGGTGCGCGCGCATGCTCGAACGCGGCCACGGCCACGCCGCCGACCAGCAGGGACGCCAGCGCGATCGCAAGGGTATTGTTCTTCAACATATCGCCTCCTGGGGTGCGGCCATCCGCAGCCTCTGCGGGCGAATTCCAGCACCGACAGGCTGAACACGAACCGATTGCCGCCGACTTTCCCGACTGCCGACTGAACGCAACGGGATGCGACGGCGTGCTAGCGTCGATGCAGGCAATCCCGCCACCCGCTTTCGTGTGATCGCCGTCATGCCCCATCTCCTCGCCGCGCCGCTGCTGCGCTGGCTCGGCAACCTCAGCCATCCGCGCCTGTTCGTCGCGATCGGCGCGCTCTTCCTTGTCGACCTGGCGATTCCCAACCTGGTGCCCTGGGACGACCTGTTGCTCGGCCTGGCCACGCTCTTCCTCGCCAACTGGAAGAAGAAGCCCAAGGCGTGATGCGCCTGGTCGACAGCCACTGCCACCTCGACGACGAGGCCTTCGACGGCGACCGCGCGGACGTGCTGGCGCGTGCGCGGGCGGCAGGCGTGCAGCACGTCGTGGTGCCGGCGATCGACGCCTCGACCTGGCCGCGCGTGCGCACGACCTGCGCCACGCACCCGGGACTGTCCGCCGCCTACGGCCTGCATCCGCTGGCCCTGCAGGCGCACAGGCCGGAACACCTGGAGGCGCTCGGCACGTGGATCGAACGCGAACGGCCGGTCGCGGTCGGCGAGTGCGGGCTCGATTTCTTCGTCGAGGACCTCGACCGCGACGCGCAGCTCCGCTACTTCGACGCGCAGCTACGCATCGCCCGCGACGCCAGCCTGCCGGTGATCGTGCACGCGCGGCGCGCGGTCGACGCGGTCATCGCGGCGATCCGCAAGGTCGGCGGGCTCCGCGGCGTGGTGCACAGCTTCGCCGGGAGCGCGGAGCAGGCCCGCCAGCTCGCACAGCTCGGCTTCCTGGTGGGACTCGGCGGAACGGTGACGTACGCCCGCGCCAACCGCCTGCGACAGCTCGCGGCAGCGTTGCCGCTCGAGCAGCTCGTGCTCGAGACCGATGCCCCCGACCAACCGGACGCGGGGCATCGCGGCCAGCGCAACGAGCCCGCGCGGCTGCCGCACGTGCTGCACGCGATCGCTGCGCTGCGCGACGAGGCACCGACGGAGATCGCCGGGGCGACGACGCGCAACGCCGAGCGCTTGTTCGGCCTGGCCGGCTGACCGGGGCGGCTCAAGGACTCCGCTCGCGCGCCGTCAAGAGACAATGGCGCAGGCGACGAGCGGCCCGGAACTTGCATCGAATAAGCTGGCCGCCAGCGCAGGCCGCGTCGCCCGGGAACCGGCCCGGCCCGTGGTCCGCCAAGCGCGCCCAGAGGAGGACACATGACGACCGGCGAACCGGCACGAACCCCGATCGCATCCGCCAATACCGCCCCTGACGAGGCGGGGATGGCCATCCTCGAGGCCACGGACCTGCGCACGGCCGCCGGCGCCCTGCTCGATGCCCTGCGCGCGGCCGGACTCGAAGGCACCATCGCATGGACCACCGCCGACGGACTGGCGTGCGTTCCCGAAGGCGGCCTCGGGCAGCGTCGGGATTCCGTCGCTGCCGCCCTGCGCGCGCACCTCGACGGCGCGGCGCTCGCGGACGACCTGCACCTGCTGTGCAACGGCACCGCCGACGCGAGCGCCGTGCTGCTCGCCACGCCGGCCGCGGTGGCCGCCCTCGCCCCGGGACACGCCCGCCTGCTGCGCACGGCCGGCCGACGCATGGGCGAGCTTTTCGCGATGCGCCGCCTGCATGCCTCGGTGCAGGACCTCGCCCAGGCCGAGCAGCTGCAGCGCGCGCTGTTCGCGATCGCCGACATGGCCGGCTCCGAGCACGACATGCCCGGGCTGCTGAAGGGCATGCACGGCATCATCGGCCAGCTGATGTCGGCGGAGAACTTCTACATCGCGCTGTTCGACCGCGACGCGCAGACCCTGCAGTTCGCCTACTTCGCCGATTCGGCGGAGCCGGATGGGCCCAAGCCGGACCAGAAGATCCCCATTGCCCGCCTGGAACGTGGCCTGACCTGGTACGTGATCCACGACTGCAAGCCGCTGATGGGCAGCCACGATGCGATCCGCCGGCAGATTTCCGGAGAGCTGCACCCACGCGGCGCCGACAGCCTCGACTGGCTGGGCGTCCCGATGCTGCGCGACGGCGTGGCGCTGGGCGCGCTGGTGGTGCAGAGCTACCGCCAGGGGGACCTGTACACCGCTGCCGACCAGGCCGTGCTGTCGTTCGTGGCCGAACACGTGCTCAACGCGGTGGAGCGCAAGCGCGGACAGGAGGAACTGGAGCAGCGGGTGGCCGAGCGGACGCGGCAGCTCGCCGAGGCCAACGCCGTGCTGCAGGACCAGATCGCCGAACGGGAGCGCGTGGCGCACCTGCAGGCGACGCTCTACCGCATCGCGGCGCTCACCAACAACCACGACAGCGACGCGCATTTCTACCGCCAGATCCACCTGGCGGTGGGCGAGCTGATCAACGCCGAGAACTTCTACATCGCGCTGGTCTCCGACGACGGAAGCACCTTGCATTTCCCCTATTCGGTGGATGCGACCGGCGAGGAACGCATCGCCCGCCCGATGGGTCGCGGACTCAGCGAGTACGTGATCCGCCACGGCAAGACGCTGCTGATCGACGAACCGGGCGTACGCGAGCTGACGGCGCGCGGCGAGTTCGCCCCGCAGTCGCAATTCTCCGCCAGGTCGGCCGTCTGCTGGCTCGGCGTGCCGTTGCTGGGGGCCTCGGGAGTGATGGGCACGGTGGCGGTGCAGAGCTACCGCACCGACCTCACCTACGGCGCCGACGACGCCGAGCTGCTGACCTTCGTCTCCCACCAGATCGCCAGCAGCCTGCAGCGGCGCCAGCAGGCGGAGGCGCTGCGCAAGCTCAACGCCGAACTCGAGCAGCGCGTGCAGGAGCGCACCCGCGAGTTGCGCCAGCAAATCACCGTGCGCGAGCAGGTCGAGGCCAAGCTCAAGCACCAGGTCATGCACGACCCGCTCACCGGCCTGCCCAACCGCCTCTACCTGCGCGACCGCCTCGAGCGCGCGCTCGCGGGCCAGCGTCGCAATCCGGAGCGCAGCTTCGCCCTGCTCTACCTCGACGTGGACCGCTTCAAGCTGTTCAACGACAGCCTCGGCCACCTCGCCGGCGACGAGGTCCTGCGCGAAGTCTCGCGCCGCCTGCAGCAATGCGTGCGCGATCCGGACGTGGTGGCGCGCCTGTCCGGCGACGAGTTCGCGATCCTGCTCGAGGAATGCCCGGTCCCGGTGACGGCGTACAAGGTCGCGCAGCGCATCCAGTCGCGGCTGCAGTCGCCGATGCAGATCGCCGACCGCGAACTGCAGGCGTCGGCGAGCATCGGCATCGCGATCAGCCAGGCGCGCCACCACAACACCGACGAGCTGCTGCACGACGCCGACGTCGCCCTGTACCGCGCCAAGGCCGCGGGCCGCCAGCGCTTCGTGCTCTTCGACGAGACGCTGCAGCAAAGCGCGATGAATGTGCTCGACGTGGAGCAGCAGTTGCGCAATGCGCTCATCAACGGCGAATTCCAGCCGTTCTTCCAGCCGATCGTGCGCCTGGACGACGGCGGCATCGTCGGCTACGAGGCGCTCCTGCGCTGGCGGCACCCTGAGCGCGGGCTGGTGGGTCCCGGCGAGTTCCTGCCGGTCGCCGAGGAAAGCGGCCTGATCGAGGCGATCGACTGGCACATGTACCGCCTCGCCTGCCAGGCCGGCGCGCCGCTGGTGCGCGACGGCGGCTTCCTCACCATCAACATCTCGCCGCGGCACTTCCAGAACGAGGACTTCGACCAGCGGCTGCTCGCCCTCGCGGCGGAGACCGGCTTCGACCCGGGACGCCTGCGCATCGAGGTCACCGAAGGCACCCTGCTGGGCGATCCGGAAGCGGTCGCGCGCATCCTCAAGCGCCTGCGCGAAGCCTGCGTGGAAGCGGCGCTCGACGATTTCGGCACCGGCTACTCCTCGCTCGGCTACGTGCACCGCTTCCCGCTGAAGATGATCAAGATCGACCGTTCCTTCGTCGAGCCGCTCGACAACGACCGCAACCACCGCAGCACGGCGATCGTCGGCGCGGTGCTGAGCCTCGCCCGTTCGCTGGACGTGGAGGTGGTGGCCGAAGGCGTCGAAACCGAAGCGCAGCGGCAGGCGCTGCTGGGGATGGGCTGCGTGTACGCGCAGGGGTATTTCTTCGGCAAGCCGGCGGCGGCGGCGCACTGGGTGCCGGACGCGGTGCTGCCCGCCTGAGCTGTGCCTTGCGGGGAACGCATCGGCGCAGGCGCGGGCCGCGCGCCCGCCGCGGACGGCCGCTACTCGAACGCGCCGACCGCGTCGTGGCTCAGGTTGTCGAAACGCGTGTACTCGCCGAAGAACTTCAGCTTCACCGAACCGGTCGGGCCGTTACGCTGCTTGCCGATGATGACTTCGGCCAGGCCCTTGTCCGGCGAGCTTTCCTTGTTGTAGTACTCGTCGCGGTAGATGAAGACGATGACGTCGGCGTCCTGCTCGATCGCGCCCGATTCGCGCAGGTCGGCCATCACCGGGCGCTTGTCGGTGCGCGTTTCCAGCGAGCGGTTGAGCTGCGAGAGCGCGATCACCGGCACCTTCAGCTCCTTCGCCAGCGCCTTGAGCGAGCGCGAGATCTCCGAGATCTCGGTCGCGCGGTTTTCGCTGTTGCCCGGCACCTGCATCAGCTGCAGGTAGTCGATCACGATCAGGCCAAGGTCGTGCTCGCGGTTGAGCCGGCGCGCCTTGGCGGCGAGCTTGACCGGCGACAGCGCCGCTTCGTCGTCGATGAACACCTTGGTCTCGCGCAGCAGGCGGATCGCGCTGCTCACGCGGCTCCAGTCCTCGTCCTCGAGCTGGCCGGTGCGCAGCCGCGTGGCGTTGACGCGGCCGACCGAGGAGATCAGGCGCAGCGCGAGCTGCGACGCGGACATTTCCATCGAGAAGACGGCGACCGCCTTCTTGGTTTTCATCGCGGCGAATTCGGCGATGTTGAGCGCGAGCGTCGTCTTGCCCATCGCGGGACGTGCGGCCAGGATGATGAGGTCGGTCGGCTGCAGGCCGGCGGTCATCTCGTCGAATTCGGTGTAGCCGGTCGGCACGCCGGTGACGCCGCCGCCGTTCTGGTAGCGCGTCTGCAGGACGTCGAAGGCTTCGCGCATCGCGTCGTTGACCGCGGTGAAGTCGGTCTTGCCGCGCGCGCCCGCCTCGGCGATGGCCAGCACGTTCTTCTCGGCTTCCTCGAGGATTTCGCGCGTCTCGCGGCCCTCGGGCTGGAAGCCGTCGTTGACGATGCCGGTGCCGACCTCGATCAGCTGGCGCAGCACCGCCTTGTCGCGCACGATCTCGGCGTAGGCGGTGATGTTGGCCGCCGACGGCGTGGTGCTGGCGAGTTCGATCAGGTAGGCGCCGCCGGCGACCAGCTCCGCCTGGCCCATCGACTCGAACCATTCGCCGAGCGTCACCGCGTCGTACGGGCGGTTCTTCTCGGCGAGCTCGCGGATCGCGCGGTAGATCAGCTGGTGGTCGCGACGGTAGAAGTCGTTGTCGACGAGAAGATCAGCGACGCGGTCGTAGGCATCGGGCGCGAGCATCAGGCCGCCGAGCACCGCCTGCTCGGCCTCGATGGACTGCGGCGGTACGCGGAGTTGCTCGACGCGGCTGTCGAAGCGCGGCTCCGGCCGCAATCCCTGGCGTGCGCTCATCGTGTGTCCGGCTCCCCTGGCCCCGTGCTCGCCGGTCGGCATCGCGGCGTCCGGCAGTCCGATCATCGTAGTCGCCCCGCCGCCGTGGCCGTTGCAGATAAGACTGTGGATAACCGGTGGGAATCGCAGCAGCTGCGACGCTCGCGCGTCGGCCTGGATGTCAGTGCCCGCCGGTGACGCCGCTCTCCGCGGGCATGCGGTAGTGGAACAGCGACAGTCCGGCGGCGCCGACCTCGGCGACCAGGCGATCGGCGTCGGCGCGATCGGCGACGAACACCACTTCCATCGGCAGCTCGCCGGCCAATTCGTAGAAGTGCGCCTCGTGCAGCACGCGATGTCGTCCGTAGCCGGCGACCGCGCGGAACGCCGAGCCACCCGGCAGGCCGAGCTGCGCCGCACGGCGCAGCAACCACTGGTACAGCGGCTGGCCGTCGTGGCGCTGGTGTTCGATCACGAAGAACTTGAGGTAGACGCAATCGGCCATCGTCAGTTCCTCAGCAGGCGCAGGGTGGCGAAGCCGAGCGCGGTGGCGGCGAGCGAGCCGCCGAGGTGCAGCGCGAGGTGCGCCGCCGCCCAGCCGAACTGCTGGCGCGCGAGCAGGCCGACGGCTTCCGCCGAAAACGTCGAGAAGGTCGTCAGGCCGCCGAGGAAGCCCGTCACGACGAGCAGGCGCAGTTCCGGCGGCACGCCTTCGGCGAGCGCGAACCACGCCAACGCGAGCCCGACGAGGTAGCCGCCGACGAGGTTCGCCGCGAGCGTGCCCAGCGGCAGCTGCGGCAGCAGCGCGTTGAGCCACAGGCCGAGCGCCCAGCGCATCCACGCGCCGAGCGCCGCGCCCCCACCGACCGCCAGCAAGCCGCCCCAGTTCATGCAGCGATGATCACACCTCGCCTTCGTCCCCGCCAGCCTTGTCCGAGCGCGCGCGTGCACGCGCCGCGCGCAGGCCGTCGAGCTTCTCCTTGAGCTTGAGCTCCAGCCCGCGCGGCACCGGCTCGTAGTACACGCGTTCGCCGAGCGCGTCGGGGAAGCCGGTCTGGTCGAGTGCGATGCCGCCTTCCGCGTCGTGGTCGTACTGGTATCCCTTGCCGTAGCCGAGCTCTTTCATCAGTTTCGTCGGCGCGTTGCGGATGTGCAGCGGCACTTCCAGCGTGCCGTGCGCGCGGACATCGGCCTTGGCCGCGTTGAAGGCCATGTAGGCGGCGTTCGACTTCGCGGTGCTGGCGAGGTACAGCACGAGCTGCGCGAGCGCGAGGTCGCCTTCGGGACTGCCGAGGCGGTCGTAGGCGTCCCATGCCTCGATCGCCATCGACAGCGCGCGCGGATCGGCGAGACCGACATCCTCGACCGCCATGCGGGTGAGCCGGCGCGCGAGGTAGGCGGGGTCCACGCCGCCATCGAGCATGCGGGCCAGCCAATAGAGCGCGGCGTCCGGATCGGAGCTGCGCATCGACTTGTGCAGCGCCGAGATCTGGTCGTAGAACTGCTCGCCGCCCTTGTCGAAGCGGCGCGTGCGG
>JABFWF010000150.1 GCA_013362405.1 Lysobacter sp.
CTGCAGGCGCGCCGCCGCGCGCGCCGCCGCGCGGCGGCCGACCGCAGCGGGCGCCTCGAGGTCGTCCGACGCGAGCGCCGTCGTGTACCAGCCGTCGCGCTGCATGCCCTCGCCGCGACCGGCGATCAGCGCGCAGCCGATGGTGTGCTGGGTGCTGCGCTCGCGGCCGACGAAGCCGTGCGAGTTCGCGTACACGTGCAGCGAGGCGCCGGTACCGATAGACGCGCCATCGGAATTCTCGATGCGCCTGTCGCTCTCGCGCCCGGCGTTCTCGCAGGCGAGCGCGAGGTCGACCGCACGCTCGGCCTCGATCTCCCACGGATGCCACATGTCGAAGCCGGGAAAGGCGCCGCCTTCCGGGCGTGCCATCAGCTCCGCGTCGGCGAGCCCCGCGGCCGGATCCTCCTCGGTGTGCTTCGCTATCGCGCAGGCCTGGTCGACGGTGGCGTCGAGGCTCGACTCGCGCAGGTCCGCCGTGCTCGCGCTGCCCTTGCGCTTGCCGAAGAACACGGTGACGGCGATCCCGCGGTCGCGCGTGGACTCGACCGTCTCCACTTCGCCCATGCGCACGTTGACGTTCAGGCCGTGCTCCTCCGAGCAGGAGACTTCGGCCTGGGTCGCGCCGCGCTGGCGGCAACGGTCGAGCAGCTGCTCCGCGATCGACGCAAGGCGATCGAGCCGGGCGTGGCTGTCGTCGGACGCGGGGGGCGATGAAGGGGCGATGGTGTTCAATGGCTTATCCTTGCATTTGCGGTCGCGCCGGGGCCAGCGAAGGACTGCTTTTCCGTCGGTCGGAAAAAGCAACCTCCCTTCGCAACCGGGAGCGACGAAGGAGGAACGACGGATGCGTGGACGCGACCCCGACAGCGGCGAATTCCTGGCCCCGAGCCGCAGCGCGCAGCGGCGCGCGGCGCTCGACGTGCTGGCGCTCGGGCAGAAGCTGTCCACGCTGACCGACGCGCAGCTCGCGCGGCTGCCGATCCCGGAAGGCCTGCTGCCGCACATCGTGGAGACGCGTCGCATCACCTCGCACGTCGCGCACAAGCGCCAGCTCGCCTTCCTCGCCAAGCAGATGCGGCGCGAGGACGAGGTGGCGCTGGACGCGATCCGCGACGCGCTCGACGAGCACGGCGACAGCGCGCGGCGCGAAACCGCGCTGCTGCACCGGATCGAAACACTGCGCGAGCGCCTGCTCGCCGACGGCGACGCCGCGCTCGCCGAGCTGCTCGCCGAACACCCGCAGGCCGACCGCCAGCACCTGCGCCAGCTGGTGCGCAATGCGCTCGACGAGCGGCATCGCAACAGGCCGCCGCATGCGTTCCGCGAACTGTTCCGCGAACTGCGCGACCTGCTCACGGACGAAGCTTCGACCGGCGAAGACGCCGACGAGGATGCGCTCGACGCCGACGGCTGACCGGCGCGTCCGCGCGCAGGCGTTCACGCCTGGGTCCCGCCCACCGTCAGCTGGTCGATCAGCAGTGAAGGCTGGCCGACGCCCACCGGCACGCTCTGTCCGTCCTTGCCGCACACGCCGACGCCTTCGTCGAGCGCGAGGTCATTCCCGATCATGCTCACGCGCTGCATCGTCTCCGGGCCGTTGCCGATCAGCGTCGCGCCCTTCACCGGCGCGGTGATCCTGCCGTCCTCGATCAGGTACGCCTCGGTCGCGGAGAACACGTACTTGCCGCTGGTGATGTCGACCTGGCCGCCGCCGAAATTCACCGCGTACAGGCCCTTCTTCACCGAGCGGATCATTTCCTCCGGATCGTGCCGGCCGGCGAGCATGTAGGTGTTGGTCATGCGCGGCATGGTCAGGTGCGCGAAGGATTCGCGCCGGCCGTTGCCGGTCGGCTGCATGCCCATCAGCCGCGCGTTGAGCGTGTCCTGCATGAAGCCGACCAGCACGCCGTCCTCGATCAGCGTCGTGCACTGCGTCGGCGTGCCTTCGTCGTCGACGTTGAGCGACCCGCGCCGGCCCTGCAGGGTGCCGTCGTCGACGATGGTGACGCCGGGCGACGCGACGCGCTGGCCGATGCGGCCAGCATAGGTCGACGTGCCCTTTCGGTTGAAGTCGCCCTCGAGCCCATGGCCGACGGCTTCGTGCAGCAGCACGCCGGGCCAGCCGGCGCCGAGCACCACCTGCATGACGCCGGCCGGCGCATCGACCGCCTCGAGGTTGACCAGCGCCTGCCGCAGCGCCTCGCGCGCGAAATGCTCGGGCTTGCCCTCGGCGAGCAGCTCCGCATACGAGTAACGCCCACCGCCGCCGGCGTAACCGCTTTCGCGCCGACCCGCCTGTTCGACGATCACCTGCACGTTGAGGCGCACCAGCGGGCGCACGTCGGCGGCGAGGACACCGTCGCTACGCGCGACCAGCACCGTGTCGACGCCGCCGGACAGGCTCACCATCACCTGCTGCACGCGCGGATCGGCGGCGCGGATCATGCGGTCGAGCCGGCGCAGCGCCTCGACCTTGTCCTCGTTCCCGAGCGCGTCGATCGGATCATTCGCGGGATACAGGCTGCGCCCGGTCGCGGGCACCAGCACGCGCGCCGGCTGCGCGTTGCCCTGCCGCGAAGCGTCCCGCCTCGAGATGGCCCGCGCGGAGCCGGCCGCTTCCAGCAGCGCCTCGGTATTGATGTCGTCGGAATACGCGAAGCCGGTCTTCTCGCCGGAAATCGCACGCACGCCCACGCCCTGCTCGATCGAATGCGCGCCTTCCTTGACGATGCCGTCCTCGACCGTCCAGCTCTCGCGCCGCGAATGCTGGAAATAGAGGTCGCCGAAGTCGATGCCGGGGCCGAGCAGCGCACCGAACGCGCGATCCAGCCCGTTGGTGTCGAGGCCGGCGGGCAGCAGCAGGCGGGATTCGGCGAGGCTCAGCGACTGGCTCATTGCGTTCCTTCTGGATGCCTCGGCCATGCGGCCGGAGGTGGCGTGACGCCCGCGCGAACACGGACGAGGAAGCCGGCGATATCACCGATCTGCGGCCGCGCCGGCGCGGATTCAACCGTTGCCGTCGTCGCTGCGCAGCGCGGTGACGCGCGACTGTTCGCGGCTGATCACTTCGACCCTGGGATCCTTCCACGGTCCCGTCACGCGATAGGTCTTCGCGGCGATGCGGCCGAGCGGCTTCTGCAGCATCGCGTTCGCCGCCGCGCCGATCGCCGCACCCACCGGCCCGCCGGCGAGCGCGCCGGCCACGGTGAGCAGGTTGCCGGTCTTGGGGAACACCTCGACCGTCTGGTCGAAGACCTGCGCGCGCAGGTCGGCCGCGCCGTGGATGCGGATGTCGGCGGCCGGTCCCTCGATGGCGAGGCCGTCGGTGCGCGCGATGCCGCCGGCGAGGCGCACGTCGCCGTGCAGGCGATCGAAGGCGAGGCCCTTCTCGAACAGGTCGCGGAAGTCGAGCGTCAGCCTGCGCGGCAGCTGCGCGATGCTGAGCAGGCCGAGCACGCGGCCGGCGCCGGGCTCGAGCTCGGTGAGCTGGCCGTTGCGCGCGTCGAGGTGGAGCGCGCCTTCCAGGCTGCCGACGCCGAACGCGGACGGGCTGCCTGCCCAGCCCGCATCGAGCGTGGCCCTGCCCTTGCCACCGGCAAGCTGGCCGCCGTAGCCGAAGCCCGCCAGCAGCGCACCGAAGTCCTGGCTGTCGATGGCGAGCGACAGCCGCGTATGCGCCGCCGCACCCACGCCGGTCCAGTCGCCCTGCACGGCGAGCTGCTGCTTCGGCGCACTCGCCTGGAAGTGTTCGATGCGCAGGCCGTTGGCCAGCGGCCGGGTGCGGAGCGAGGCGATGCCGAGCTGTGCATCGCGCACGCGCAGGTCGTCGATGTCGATCGCCAGCGGCGGCAGCTTCGCCGGATTCACGTCGGCGCTGGCCAGGGCGGCATCGCCCGGATCGGCCCCGGCCGCCGGGATGTCGCGCCAGTGCGCGCGCGCGAAATGGCCCGCGATCGGCGCGGTGTCGGCGTCCGGCACGTTGAGGCGGCCGGCGAGCGCGCCCCCCTGCATCTGGACGGCCAGGCCGCCGGGGACCGGATCGACCTGCAGGCGCGTGTCGGGGAAATCGCCGCCGAGCAGGTGCAGGTGGTCGGCGCCGACATCGACGTGCTGCAGCGCGACGCCCTTGCCCCCACTGCCTTGGCTGCCGTGCGCGACCGTCATCCAGTCGAGCGCGTCGAGCGTCGCCGCATGGCCGGTGGCGACGAGGCCCGATGCCGGCGGCGCATCGGCGACGCTGTCGCTGGCGAGCTCCACGCGCACGCCGGTCTGCGCGCCGCTGCGCGCGCGGAGCGCCATGACGTTGCCGAGGGCGACGCGCACCTCGCCGTTGCCGAGCGGAAGCGCCGCGTCGATCACGGCCGGCAGTGCCGCGCCCGCGGGCTTGTGCAGCGGCGCCGGCAGCGTGAGCCGCGTGCCAACGAGGTTGGAATGCAGCTGCAGGCGGCTCGGCGCGGCGGCATTGCTGCCGGCCGGCGTCTTCCCGATCGCCACCGACGCGGTCCACGCCGAGCGGCCGTCGAGGTAGGGCGCAAGCCAGGCGAGGTCGGGCGCGTGCGCGAGCAGCGCCTTCGCACCGAGGCTGGCGTCGAGGTCGGCCTCGAAGGCCTGGCCGGGATTCCGCACGTACTGCCCCGCGCGCAGCGACAGCCGCCCCGGCTGGCCATCGTGCAGCACCGCGATCCGCTCGGCGTCGAAGCCACCGCTGCCGTACTCGGCACGGCCACGCATGTCGGAGAAGGCGAGGTTCCAGCGCTTGTCGGCCATCTTCGCGCCGGCCAGCGCCACGGTGCCGCCGAGCTGGCTCTGCGCGCCTTCCTGGAACGGCAGGTCGAGGTGGAAGGTCACGGCGGCCAGGCCGCTCGCGCCGAGGTTGTCGAGCGTGTCGCCGTACTCCTTGTGCAGCGGGCTTTGCCGCAGCAGGCCGAGCAGGCGCGAGGCGTCGCCGCCGCCATCGGCATCGACGGTGAGCGCCGCATGGCCGAAGTGCGCGATGCCCGCGTCGAAATGGCGGATGCCGACGTTGGCGAGCACGCCCTTGCCGGTCACGCGGAAGCCGTCCGCGATGAAGGCCACGTCGCCATCGACATGCTCGGCCGCCGGCCAGTCCGGCTGGAACTTCAGCGTCGCGTCGGCGATGCGCGCGCTGCATTCGAAGCGGCCGTTGTGGTTGTCGAACGGCCAGTCGTCGAGGTCGCCGGAGACCAGCGCACGGCCGTGCTCGACGCGGCCGCCGACCAGCGCGTTGTCGAGCCAGTGCACCGCCGCCGGCGGCATCAGGTAGCGGATCCAGAAGCCCCTGGCGACCGGCACGCGGGTGTCGTCGAGGTCGGCGGCGAGATCGATCCACGGCCGCGTACCGTCGTTCTGGAACCACAGGCCGCCACGCGCGTTGGCCGCGAAGTCCGGTCCCTGCACGCGCAGCGCGGGCGTGGCGACCCGCCAGCCGGTGCCCTCGCGCCAGGCGTCGGCCTCGCCGCGCAGCGTCACCGTGTGCGCGACGCCGAAGCCGCGCGGCCAGTCGAAGCGCATCGGCCGCCGCGGATCGAACACGAAGCGCAGGCCCCGCGCATCGCCCTCGAAGTCGCCCGCAAGGCCGGACAGCCCCGGCGCGTCACCGACGGCCGCGAAGCCGAGCGCATCGACGCGGCCCTGCGCGTGCATGGCGCCACCGTCGCGATCGATCACCAGCAGGTTGCGCAGGCTCGCCTGCGGCCGCGTGCTGCGCAGCCAGTCGCGCAGGCCGACGGGCACGCGATCGCTGA
>JABFWF010000044.1 GCA_013362405.1 Lysobacter sp.
TGGCTTGGCCCGGCGGGCCTGGGCGAGCTCGCGCTGCGGGGTGCGCTCGACGCCGACGTGCGCGTGGACGGTGGCCGGCTCGCCGCGGCGGAGGCGACGCTGCGGGATGTCGATGCTGTCGATGCGAAGCGCCGCTTCCGCTTCGACCATCTCACCGGCACGCCACGCTTCTCCACGGACACGCCCATTGACGGCGAGCTGCGCTGGCGCGGCGGCCAGCTGTACGGCATCGACTTCGGCCCGGCGACGCTGCCGATGGCGAGTGGCGACGGCGTGCTGCGCCTGCGCCAGCCGGTCGGCGTGGCGATGCTCGGCGGCACGCTGCGCTTCGATGGCATGACCCTGCAGCCGCCGGCCGGCGGCAAGGGCGCGGACCTGCGCTTCGGCCTCAGCGTCGACCGACTCGATATCGGCGGCCTTGCCCATACCTTCGACCTGCCGCCGTTCCAGGGGCAGCTCAGCGGCCGCCTGCCCGCCGCGCGCTACCACGCCGACACGCTGACCTTCGACGGCGGCCTGACGCTGCAGCTGTTCGGCGGCAGCGTGCAGGTCTCGTCGCTCGCGCTCGAGCGCCCGTTCGGCACCGCGCCCTCGCTCAGCGCCGACCTCGCGCTCGAGGACCTCGACCTGCAGTCGCTCACCGGCGTGTTCGACTTCGGCAGCATCAGCGGCAAGCTCGACGGACGCATCGACGGCCTGCGCCTGGTCGACTGGACGCCCACCGCGTTCGACGCCGAACTGCACACCGATCCGCACCACCGCGTGCGCCAGCGCATCAGCCAGCGCGCGGTGCAGAACATCTCCAGCGTCGGCGACGCCTCGTTCACCAACACGCTGCAGAGCCAGCTGATCGGGCTGTTCAAGGACTTCGGCTATCGCCGCGTGGGCATTTCCTGCCGGCTCACCAACGATGTCTGCACGATGGGCGGACTCGGCCCGGCGGAAGGCGCGCATTCACGCGGCGGCTTTACCATCGTCGAAGGCGCCGGGCTGCCGCACCTGACGGTGGTCGGCTTCAACCACCAGGTCGACTGGTCCACGCTGCTCGAGCGGCTCGCCGCGGCGACCCAGGGCAACGTCAAGCCGGTCGTCGAATGACATCGCTTCGAACCGATCCAACCTGCAAGGAGACGAGGATGAAACGCTGGATGGGAATGCCGGTCGCGGCTGCGCTCGCGCTGAGCGCGTGCGTGACGATCAACGTGTACTTCCCGGCCGCCGAGGCCAAGGAAGCAGCCAAGCAGTTCGTCGAGAAGGTGATCGGCCCCGAGGCGCAGCAACCCGCGCAGCCGGCGCCGGAGTCGCAGCCCAAGAAGGATGCCGGCAAGGACGGCGGCGGCATGGCCGCGGAGTTCCATTTCGACCCGCTGATGCTGCTCGGCATCGGTGCGGCGCAGGCGCAGGAACAGAACTTCAAGCTCGACTCGCCGGCGATCCAGGCGATCGAATCGCGCATCGACGCGCGATTCGACGGCCAGCTGCGCGGCGGCTTCGAGGCGGGCGCGCTCGGCTTCAGCAACGACGGCCTGGTGGTGGTGCGCGATGCGTCGAAGCTGCAGCTCAAGGACCGCGTGGCGGTGAACACCGCGGTCGCCGACGACAACCGCGACCGCAAGGCGCTCTACCGCGAAGCGGCGGTGGCCAACGGCCATGCCGAGTGGGAGGGACAGATCCGGCAGGTATTCGCGAAGCAGTGGATCGCCGCCGCGCACAAGGGTTGGTGGTACCAGGACGCGTCGGGGACCTGGAAGCAGAAATGACCCGGGCGCGCGGTTGCCCGCGCCCCGATGGCGGTTCCGGTGACGGCCCGCCCCGTGCGGGCCGTTCGCCTTCCGGCATTTGCGACAATGGCGGGCTCGCCGCTCCGTAGTACTTCCGTGGCCCGCCTCGACCAGACCCCGTTCCAGCTTGACATCCTCGATCTCAGCCACGATGGCCGCGGCGTCGCCCGCCGCACGGAAGGCCAGCATGCGGGCAAGGCCGTGTTCGTCAGCGGCGCGCTGCCGGGCGAGCGCGTGGTCGTGCAGCAGACCGGCCGCCAGCGCGCGTTCGACGAGGCACGCACGCTGGAGGTGCTGCAGGCCTCGCCCGATCGCGTCGCGCCGCGTTGCGCGCATTTCGGCACCTGCGGCGGCTGCGCCTTGCAGCATCTCGACGAAGCGAAGCAGATCCACGCCAAGCAGCGCGTGCTGCTGGAGAACCTGGAGCGCATCGGCCACGTCGCGCCGGAGACGGTGTTGTCGCCACTGGTCGACGCCGCCTGGGGCTATCGGCGCAAGGGCCGCTTCTCGGTGCGGCGCGTGGAAAAGAAGGACAAGACGCTGGTCGGCTTCCGCGAGCAGGATCCGCGCTTCGTCGCGGACCTGTCCGAGTGCCACACGATCCTTCCTGCATTGGGCGGGCGCCTCGGCGACCTCGCCGTGCTGGTCGACGGCATGGACGCGCGGCGCGAAATCCCACAGATCGAATTCATCGCCGGCGATCCGACCCCGGAGTTCGACGGCATCGCGCTCACCTTCCGCCATCTCGCGCCGTTGTCGGAGCGCGATCGCGCGGCGCTGGCGGCGTTCGGCCAGCAGCATCGCTTCGCGATCTTCCTGCAGCCCGGCGGCGTCGATTCGGTGCATCCGCTGTGGCCGGAGCATCCGCGGCTCGCCTTTCGCCTGCCGGCCTGGGACGTCGAGTTCGTGTTCCGGCCGCTCGACTTCATCCAGGTCAACCCGGGCCTCAACCAGAAGATGATCGCGCGCACGCTGGAACTGCTCGACGTGCAGCCGGGCGAGCGCGTGCTCGACCTGTTCTGCGGGCTCGGCAATTTCACCCTCCCGCTGGCGCGCGTGGCCGACCATGTAGTCGGTGTCGAAGGCGAGGCCGGCCTGGTGCAGCGCGCGCGCGACAACGCCGCGCACAACCGGCTCGGCAATGTCGAGTTCCATGCGGCCGACCTGGCGCAGGACCTCGCCGGCAAGCCCTGGATGCGCGCGGGGTTCGATCGCCTGCTGCTCGATCCGCCGCGCTCGGGCGCCGACGTCGTGCTGAAGCAGCTGCCGCTGAAGGGTCTGGAGCGCATCGTCTACGTCAGTTGCCATCCGGGTTCGCTGGCGCGCGACGCCGGCTACCTCGTCACCGAGCGTGGCTGGAAGCTGCGCGCGGCGGGCGTGATGGACATGTTCCCGCACACGGCGCATGTGGAGTCGATCGCGGTGTTCGAGCCGCGGTAGTCGAGCGACGAACCTGGGATTGAACGAGAGCAGCGACAGGATGCAATCGGCGGCTTCGACGAGAGCGCACCGGCCGGGAGAGGCCGGCAGGACACGCCGTGAATCCATCCATGGAGGCTCTTCGGCGACATCGCTGTCGCCGAAGGTCCTGCCGACCTCTCCTACCCGGTGCGCCCGAGCGCTTTCGTCATTTGCAGGAAAGGCAAAAGCTCCTGCCTGCAGTAGTGAAGGCCCATCCGAGCGCCCGGGAGGTCGGGGTATTGCGTCAAGCGCGCCATGGATGGCGCGCGCCCGCATCGAGGCAGGATGCCTCGACTAAGGGAAAAGCAATGCCCCGGCCTCCCGGGCGCGGGCTTCGCATGTGGGTCGTACGGTGTCGGCCGGAAAGGGAGGAGAGAGCAATGCCCCTCGAAATCGAACGCAAGTTCCTCGTCATCGGTGATGGCTGGCGCGATGCCGCCCACGCCGTGATCCCGATGGCGCAGGGCTATCTCAACGACCTCGCCACCGTCGACGGCGGCGCGATGCGCGCCTCGGTGCGCGTGCGCGTCGCGGGCGACGAGGCTTTCCTCAACCTCAAGTCGCGCGAGCTCGGCCACACCCGGCAGGAGTTCGACTACGCCATTCCGGTTGCCGATGCGCGCGCCCTGCTGGCGCTGTGCGTCGGTGGCGCGATCGACAAGCGGCGGCATCTCGTCGAGCACGCTGGGCACCTCTGGGAGGTCGACGAGTTCCTCGGCGACAACGCCGGGTTGGTGGTCGCAGAGATCGAGCTCGGCAGTGCCGACGAGGCCTTCGCGCACCCCGACTGGCTGGGCGTGGAGGTCACCGACACGCCGCGCTACTACAATCTGGCCCTGGCCTCGCGTCCGTATTCGCAATGGAGCGAAACCGAGCGCGCGGCAGGCTGACCACTCCTGCGTGCGGAATCAGGCGGGACGGTGCCATGCGGGAGTCGCTACGTTCGGCGGTCGTTATTTTCTGGCTTCAAGGAGTCGTTGGATGTTGATCATTGGGCTTGCCGGCACCGAACTCACCGCGCGCGAGCGCGACTGGCTGCGGCACGATGCCTGCGCCGGCGTGATCCTGTTCGCGCGCAACTTCGCGTCGAAGGCGCAGGTGGCCGAGTTGTCGCAGGCGATCCGCGAGGCCGCGCCGCGCCCGCAGCTCGTCTGCGTCGACCAGGAAGGCGGCCGCGTGCAGCGCTTCCGCGACGGGTACACGGCGTTTCCGCCGCTGGAGAAGTTCGACGCGCTGTACCGGAACGACGCGGGCGCCGCGTTGCGCCTCGCCGAGGAGCACGCATGGCTGATGGCGAGCGAGGTGCGCGCGACGGGCGTTGATCTCAGCTTCGCGCCGGTGGTCGACCTCGGCCGCGGCAACCGCGCCATCGGCGATCGTGCGTTCTCCGCCGACCCCGCGGTCGTCGCCGAGTTCACGCGCGCCTACGTGCGTGGCATGCACTCGGCGGGCATGGCCGCGACGCTCAAGCATTTCCCCGGCCACGGCTCGGTGCTCGAGGACACGCACTACGACACCGCCGTCGACGATCGTTCGCTCCAGCAGATCCGCGCGCAGGATCTGGTGCCGTTCGCCGCCGGCATCGACGCGAAGGCCGATGCGGTGATGATGGCGCACGTGGTCTATCCGCAGGTCGATCCGGAGCCCGCCGGCTATTCCAGGCGCTGGATCGAGGACATCCTGCGCCGCGAGATGGCTTTCCGGGGCGTGGTGTTCTCCGACGACATCGGCATGGCGGCTGCGTTTTCGGCTGGCGGCGTGAAGGCGCGCATCGACGCGCACCTCGATGCTGGCTGCGACGTGGTGCTGGTCTGCCATCCGGACCTCGTCGAGGAATCGCTGGCGGCGGTCGAAGACCGCAAGCTCAATACCGCAGCGCTGGTCGGCCTGATCGGGCGTGGCCCCATGGGCTGGGACGGCCTGCTCGCCGATGCACGCTACGGCGCTGCGCAACAGCGCCTGGGTCACCTGGCGTGAGCTCGCCCGATCTCGCCGCGGCGCTCGCCAACGCCGATCTCCTGCACGACCGCGCGACGATCGGGCGCGCGATCGACGCGATGGCGCTGCGCATCCGCAACGACTACGCGGGCCACCTTCCGGTGTTCCTGACCGTCATGCACGGTGGCCTGCCGTTCGGCGGCGAGCTTGCGCTCGCCCTCGGCGCGCGCGGTCTCGACATCGAGATGGACTATCTGCACGCGACGCGCTACCGCGGGGCGACGTCCGGCGGGGAGCTGGTGTGGAAGCACCGCCCGGCGACGCCGCTGCGCGGACGCCGCGTGCTGCTCGTCGATGACATCGTCGACGAAGGCCACACGCTCGCGGCGGTGCGGGCCTGGTGCCGCGAGGAGGGCGCGCGCGACGTGCGCATCGCCGCGCTGGCGGTGAAGCGCCACGATCGCTGCGTCGAAGGCCTGTGCGCCGACTACGCGGGCGTCGACGTGCCGGACCGCTACGTCTTCGGCTACGGGATGGACTACCACGAGCAGGGGCGCAACCTGCCGGGGATCTACGCGCTGCGCGATTGAGGCCGTAGTCGCCGACGCGCGCCATCCATGGCGCGTTCTCCGCAACACCCGCTCGGGGCCTTGTACGTCTCGACGTCAAATTCAGACTTCGGAGTCATCGTGTGATGAGCAATCAGATCGACCTTGCCGTCATCGGCGGCACCGGCGTCTACGCCCTGGCCGAACTCGAAAACGTCGAAGCGCGGACGCCCGATACGCCTTACGGCCCAGCCTCGGGCCCGGTCCGCATCGGCACGCTCGCCGGCAGGCGTGTCGCCTTCCTCGCTCGCCATGGCGAAGGCCACAGCGTTCCGCCGCATCGGATCAACTACCGCGCCAATCTTGCAGCGCTGCAGCAGGTGGGCGCGCGGCGCGTACTCGCGCTCAATACCGTCGGCGGAATCACCGAAGGCTATGGGCCGCGCGTGCTGGCCTGCGTCGACCAGCTGATCGATTACACGTGGGGCCGCGTGTCGACGCTGTGCGAGGAACCAGGCACTGAGGTGTTGCACATCGACTTCGGCGAGCCGTACACGCCCGTGCTGCGTCGCGCAGTCCTGGATGCAGCCGAACGCGCCGGCGTCGCCGTGGTCGATGGCGGCTGCTATGGCGCCACGCAGGGGCCGCGCCTGGAGACGCGCGCCGAGATCGCGCGGCTGCGCCGCGACGGCTGCGATGTCGTCGGCATGACCGGCATGCCCGAGGCCGGCCTCGCGCGCGAACTCGGCCTCGACTACGCAAGCCTCTCCATCGTCGCCAACTGGGCGTCCGGTGCGGGCCCGCAGCCGGACGAGGTCATCACGCTCGACGACGTGCTGGCCAACGTGGCCGCTGCCAGCGCCGGCGTCGCACGCATCGTGCGCGCCCTGGTCGAGGCTTGAACCTGCTACCGGAAGCGCACGTTGCGGCGCAGCATCGCCATGTCTGGCGGGTGTTTCCCCCCTTGCCAACGTCGGGGGCGCGTGCATACTCGCGGCGTGCGTTCAGGCCGCCCCGGCGCCGGCGCACGGCCAACGCATCCACCAAGAGGTCAGCACCGTTATGCAGTACGGCACCGTGAAGTGGTTCAACGACGCGAAGGGCTTCGGTTTCATCGCCCCCGAAGACGGCAGCGCCGATGTGTTCGTGCATTACTCCGCGATCACCTCCAAGGGCTTCCGCAGCCTGCAGGAAGGCCAGCGCGTCAGCTACGAGGTGGTGCAGGGCCCGAAGGGCGCCCAGGCCGCCGGCGTGGCCCCCGCCGCCTGAGCGGACCGCCCGTCAGACCTTAGGAAAAGCCCCGCCCAGGCGGGGCTTTTTTTTTGCCGCCCGCCGTGTGTCGGCGCGGCGGTGACAGGGTGCTGTAATGGCGCCAGGCACCCGCGGAAGACGGAGCCGCCGCCATGTCCGACCTGCCGCCGTTCGAAACGCACGTCGTCGTCAACCAGCCGCCGGGATTCGCGCCGCGCGACCTGTGGGCGGACGACGTGGTGCTGCGCGAGGCCGTGCGGCGCGAGGGCGCGCAGGCGTTCGCGCCGCGCCTGGCGGAATACGGCGGGCTCGCCGGCGATGCGTTGTACGCCCTGTCGTTCGACGCCCACCGCGACCGTCCGCGTCTGCGCACGCACGACGCCTTCGGCCGGCGCGTCGACCTGGTCGAATTCCATCCGAACTATCACGCGCTGATGCGGGCGGCGGTCGAACACGGTGTCGCCGGCCTGTCGTGGCACGACGCGCGGCCGGCGGCGCACGTCGCGCGCGCGGCGCTGAGCTACCTGCACCACCAGGTCGAGCCGGGAACCAGTTGCCCGTTGACGATGACGCACGCGGCGGTGCCGGTGCTGCGCCGCGAGCCTGCGCTGCGCGAGTGGGCCGAGAAGGCGGCCGCGCCGCATTACGATGGCCGCGACGTGCCGATCGCGGAGAAGGCCGGCGTCACCCTCGGCATGGGCATGACCGAGAAGCAGGGCGGCAGCGACGTGCGCGCGAACACGACGACGGCGACGCCGCTCGCCGGCGACGAATACGCGCTGGTCGGACACAAGTGGTTCTTCTCCGCGCCGATGTCCGACGGGTTCCTGGTGCTGGCACAGGCGCCGGGCGGATTGTCCTGCTTCCTCATGCCCCGGCGCCTTCCGGACGGCAGCAGGAATGCGTTCCGGCTGGTGCGCCTGAAGGACAAGCTCGGCGACTGGAGCAATGCGTCGTCGGAAGTCGAGTTCACCGGCGCACGCGCCTGGCGCATCGGCGGCGAAGGGCGCGGCATCGCCACCATCCTCGAGATGGTGATGCTCACGCGGCTGGACTGCATGCTCGGCTCGGCGGCGCTGATGCGCATGGCGCTCGCGCAGGCGGTGCACCATTGCCGGCATCGCGCCGCCTTCGGCAAGCCGCTGGTCGAACAGCCGCTGATGCGCAACGTGCTCGCCGACCTCGCCCTCGAGTGGGAGGCGGCGCTCGCGTTCTCGCTGCGGGTGGCGCGCGCGGTCGATGCCGCGCCGCACGATCCGCGCGAGGCCGCCTTCGCACGCATCGCCACGGCGATCGGCAAGTACTGGATCTGCAAGCGCGCGCCGGCCTTCGTCAACGAAGCGCAGGAGTGCCTGGGCGGCGCGGGCTACGTGGAGGAATCACTGCTGCCGCGCCTGTACCGGCAGGCACCGCTCAATTCGATCTGGGAAGGCAGCGGCAACATCCAGTGCCTCGACGTGCTGCGCGCGCTGTCGCGCGAACCGGCGGCGCGGGAGGCGCTGCGCCACGAGCTGGAGTCTGCCAGCGGCCGCGACACCGACCACGACATGGCCGTGCTGCCGCTGCTTGCCGAGCTGGATGGCGGCGCCACGGACGAGGCCGGCGCTCGCTCGCTCGTCGAATGGCTGGCGCTCGCGCTGCAGGCCGGCGTGCTGCTGCGCGCGGGCAGCCCGGTGGCCGCGGCGTTTTCCCGCAGCCGGCTGGGCACCGCGCATGGACTGGCGTTCGGCACCCTGCCGACCACCGGCGTGGACTTCGCCGCGATCATCGAGCGCGCACTGCCCGCCTGACGTTTGCGACGCTCCGTAGCGCGTGGCGGTCAGTGCAGGCGGTGGGCGAGGTCGGGGTCCAGCGTCGCCATGAAGGCCTCGACGGCGTCGGTATAGGCGCCGGGCTTGCCGAGCTCGTCGTTGATCTCGCGATGCGAGAGGTCCTCGCGCAGCAGCGCCGCGCGCGTGCCGCTGGCGTTCGCGCTGTCGACGAAGGCCGACGACTGGTCGCAGGAGCGCGTGCGCCGGGTCGAACACACCGCCAGCAGCGGCGGCCGACGCGGTGCGAGTTGCTGCTGCGGCGACACCGCGCGCCAGAACGTCGGGTCGCTGCCGAAGGCCTCGTCGTAGAGCGGCATGTGCGGCGGCTGCATGAGCGCCGGTACGTCGAGCGCGCCGCTGTCCAGCGACACCGCGCCGAGCCACGGTGACGCGCCGGCCTGCGCGGCCCAGCCCGGCGACGCTTCGATCAGCGAGACCAGGTGCGCGCCGGCGGAATGGCCCATCAGCATGGTGCGCTCGCCGTCTCCGCCCCAAGCCGACGCATGGCGCTGCACGTAGGCGAGTGCGCGCGCCACGTCCTGCGCCTGCACCTGCGGGTTGGCCTCGGGCAGCATGCGGTAGTCGATCGACACGAACACGATGCCGCGCGGCACCCAGCGCGCCACCTTGTTGGTCACGACCGAATCCATGTCCTTGTCGCCGCGCTTCCAGCCGCCGCCGTGGACCATGAAGACGACGGGCGCGCGGCTCGCGCCGTGCTCGGGCACGTAGACGTCGAGCCGCTGGTGCGGATCGTCGCCGTACGGGATGTCGCGCAGCACGCGCACGCCGGGCGGCACGGTGGCCGGTGCCATGCGGCCCGTCATGGCGTCGCTGCCGCGTCGCACCGCCAATCGCTCGGCGATGCGCTCGCGGAAGCTGCCCGCGTGCGCCACGGCGACCAGGGACAGCGCGGCGGCCAGCGTGGCCGCGACGAGGAACAGCCGGGAAGGTCGGATGGGACGGGACATGGGTGCGGCTCTGGTGGCGTCGATCTGCCAACGCCCGCCCGCCGTGCCGGTTGACCCAGCCCACGCGTTCGACGGCCGCTGCCGGCGGATGCGGGTTCCGGATGGGAGGAATGGCGGGCGACCACCTGCCAGCCATCGCCATCGCGCCGCCAGGCGTGCGCGCATCAGTCTTCCTGCATGCGCGGATCGTGTCCTCCGTCGTCGCCGGCGCCCGCCTCTCCGTCAGGCGAGGAACTGCAGCCTGGCCAGCTCCGCGTACAGACCGCCCTGCGCCATCAGTGCCTCGTGCGTGCCTTCCGCGACGATGCGGCCGTGGTCCATTACCACGATGCGGTCGGCCTTGAGCACGGTGGCGAGGCGGTGCGCGATCACCAGCGTGGTGCGGCCGGCCATCAGGTTTTCCAGCGCCTGCTGCACCGCACGCTCGCTCTGCGCGTCGAGCGCGGACGTGGCCTCGTCGAGCAGCAGGATCGGCGCGTCCTTCAGCAGCGCGCGGGCGATCGCGATGCGCTGCTGCTGGCCGCCGGACAGGCGCGCGCCGCGTTCGCCGAGCTCGCTGGCGAAGCCATCGGGCAACGCGCCGAGGAAGTCGACGGCGTGCGCCGACGCCGCGGCCGCGCGCAGTTCGCTGTCGCTGGCGTCGAGCCGGCCGTAGCGGACGTTGTCGGCGGCGGTGGTGGCGAAGATGGTCGGCGCCTGCGGCACCAGCGCGATGGCTTCGCGCAGCCGCGCCGGATCCAGCCGGCGCACGTCGATGCCGTCGACCGACACGTTGCCCGCCTGCGGATCGTGGAAGCGCAGCAGCAGGGAGAACACCGTGCTCTTGCCCGCGCCGGACGGTCCGACCAGCGCGACCGTCTCGCCCGGCTGCACGCGCAGCGAGAAATCCTGGAGCGCGGCGAGATCGGGGCGCTGCGGGTAATGGAAGGTGACCGCGTCGAACGCGAGCGCGCCGCGGACCGGCTGCGGCAGCGGCTCGGGATGCACGGGCGGCAGCACCGCCGGCGTTTCGCCCAACAGCTCGGAGATGCGGCCCATGCCGCCGGCCGCGCGCTGCAGCTCGTTCCACACTTCCGCGAGCGATCCCACCGAGCCACCGCCGAGCACCGCATACAGCACGAATTGCGCCAGCGTGCCGGCGCTCATGCGCCCGCCCGCCACGTCGTGCGCGCCCAACCACAGCACCAGCGTGATCGCGCCGAAGATCAGCGTGATGGCGATCGCGGTCACCAGCGCCTGCGCGCGGATGCGGCGGCGCGCGGTGTCGACCGCGACGTCGAGCGCGTGCTGGAAGCGGCCACGCTCGTACGGCTCGCGTGCGTGCGCCTGCACGGTGCGCACCGCGCCGAGCGTTTCGGCGGCGAGCGCATTCGCGTCGGCGACGCGGTCCTGGCTGGCGCGCGAGGCCTTGCGCAGGCGGCGCGCGCCGATGACGATCGGCAGCACCGCGAGCGGGATGCCGACCAGTGCATACGCGGCCAGGCGCGGGCTGGTGACGAACAGCATCGCGATCGCGCCGACCACGGTCACGACGCTGCGCAACGCCACCGACATGCTGGAGCCGACCACGCTGCGCAGCAGCTCCGCGTCGGCGGTGAGGCGCGAGACCAGTTCGCCGCTGCGGGTACGGTCGTGGAAACCGGCGTCGAGCGCGATCAGGTGCGCGTACAGGCGGCGGCGCAGGTCGGCGACCACGCGTTCGCCCAGCAGCGAAACGAAGTAGAAGCGCGCGGCGGTCGCCAGCGCGAGCACCAGCGCCACCACGAAGAGGAACAGGAACGCGCGGTCGATGCCGGCGCCGCTGTGGAAGCCCTGGTCGATGGTGCGGCGGAACGCGACCGGCAGGCTCAGGGTCGCCGAGGATGAACAGGCGAGCGCGACCAGCCACGCGGCCAGCAGGCCGCGGTGCGCGCGCACGAACGGCCACAGCGCGCGCAGCGAACCGATCGGGGCGCGGGAAGGAGAAGGAGCGGACATCCGCACATGATGCCGTGGCGGGGCAGCCGGCGCGACTTCACCGGGTTCCGCGCGGGGTGACTTGCGGTCGTGCGAGGTGGTGACTGAGCGAAAGAGGAAAGGCCAAGAGGGCGGCTGGCCCGGTATCGGACCAAGTTGCTCCCCGATCCTCGCTCGGTTGGGCCGATACCGGGCAAGCCGCTCCAGACGTTGTCGACGTCGAAAGCGTTGTCCAGGCAGGAGCCGAAGCGAGGACCCAAGGGTGCGGTGTCCATGCGCGGGAGGCCTGCGGCCGCTCGGCATCGGGGATTGCTGCCTGCCCCGCTATCGGCTTGCGGAGGAAGAAGCGGCATCGTGGACGCGCGCGCGGTCACGGGTGGCATCGCGCAGCTGGTTGCGCAGCGCGTCCACGCGATCCGCCGCAAGCACGACGCGCAGGCGCACGCCGTCGGCGAGGAAGGTTTCGTCGCGTTTGTCGGCGCCGAATGCCGCCAGCGCGGCATGCACGTTGCCGATGTCGGCGAAGGCGCAGGCGACGGCGAGTTCGCGCATCGCCACCAGCGGCCGCCGCGGCCCGGTGCGCAGGCATTCGGCCGCGGCGCCGCCGTAGGCGCGCACCAGGCCGCCGGCGCCGAGCTTGATGCCGCCGTACCAGCGCGTCACCACCACGACCACGCGGTCGAAGCCCTGGCCATCGATGGCGGCGAGGATCGGCCGGCCGGCGGTGCCTGCGGGTTCGCCGTCGTCGCTCGAGCGGTACTCGCCGCCGATGCGATAGGCCCAGCCGTTGTGGGTCGCATCGCGGTCGGCGACCGCATCGAGGAAGGCGAGCGCGGCGTCCGTGGTGTCCACCGGCGCGGCCTGCGCCAGGAAGCGGCTGTGCCTGACCTCCAGCGTGTGCGCGGCGGGCGCCGCCAGCGTGTCGCTCATTTCGCCAGCGCGCGCAGGTCGTCGGGCAGCGGCGCATCGGGATTGCGACGCACGAATTCCTTCAGGCTCGCCCGCGCGGCATCGGCCTGGCCGCCGGCGAGGAGTTCGCGGATGCGTTGCAGCCAGGCATCGCGCACGGCGGGCGCGTCCGCGGTGGCGGGCGGCACGTCCTCCGGTGGCTCGTCGCCGGTCGCCGCGTTCGCGGCGGCCGCTGCATCGAGGGTGGCATCTTCTGCCGCCTGCGCGGTGGGCGGTGCGGCCTTGCGCGCGGACGGGGCGGGTGCACCCGCAACCGGCTCCGCCTGCAGCGTCCTCACTGCGGGGGCTTGCGCTGCGGGAGGTGGCGGCGCCGGCAGCGCGATGGTCGGCGGCGGGGGGGCAGGCGATGGGGCGGCGAGCACCACCGGGGGCTCGGGGGGAGCCGGGGCGACGGGTTCGGCGGGCAGCCCGATGCGCGGTGCTCGTTTCGCCGCTCCGGCGACGGCCTCTTCCGCCGTGGCGGCCGGTGTGGTGGCCGGAGCATCGGGCAGTGGCGGGGCGGCGAAGACATCCCGTGGCGGTGGCGATACAGGCACTTCGGCGGACCGGCTTGCGACCGGTGGCGCCGGCGGCACGCGAACCTGCTCCATCGCGGGCCCTGGCAATGGTCGCAGCCGCCAGGCGATCCCCACCGCCAGCACCAGCGAGGCGCCGACGCCCAGCGCCACCGGCCAGCGACGCGTGCGCCGCGACATCGGGGACCGCGCGGCGCGGGCCGCGGCGAGGATGCGCGCATCCAGCGCCGGCGAAGGCCCGCCATGGGGGCCGAGTTCGCCGAGTTGCCGGGCGAGCGCCTGCTCCTCGGGCGTGAGCGGTTCGCGCGGGAAGGGATCGTGGGTCATTCGGGCCATCTCGCGCGCAGCTTGTCCATCGCGTAGCGCAGGCGCGACTTCACCGTCTCGCGGCCGACACCGGTGATCGCGCCGATCTCCTCCAGCGTCAGCTCCTGCTCCAGTCGCAACAGCAGCACCTCGCGCTGCTCCGGCGGCAGGGCGTCGAGCGCGAGCTGCAGGCGGCGGCGCTGTTCGAAGTCGGAGAGTGTGCGCTCGGGGGTGTCGGGGTCGGGTATGCGCGCGGCGCGTTCGTCGGCATCGGCCGGCGCGGGCGGGCGGTGCTGCAGCGCGCGCCAGTGGTCGGCGAGGCGGTTGTGGGCGATCCGGTACAGCCAGGTGGCGAACCTCGCATCGGGCGTCCAGTCGCGGCGCGCGGCGACCACGCGCTGCCAGACGTCTTGGAAGAACTCGTCGGCCAGCGCCGGATCGCGCACCTGCCGCAGGAGGAAGCGATGGAGCCGCAGGCGGTGGCGGGCGTACAGCGGCGCGAACGCCTCGCGGTCGCCGCCGGCCCATGCCAGCATCAGCGCTTCGTCGCTGGGCTGGCCGGTCGCGTCCGCATCGTTCATCGGCAGCAGCGTAAGGCCTGCCCAGGCGCGCGTGAAGCCAGCAGGAGCCGTCGTCGCGACCATGCGGATGGCAACGGACGGCGATCCGGCGCGGGGTTCCGCCATTGCCGACGCGGGTTATGCTCGCCGCATGAGCAGGGGGAGCCCCATCGCGGAACGGCCCGTCGACCCGACGGCGCCCGCGCGCGAAGCGGCGTCGAACCTGGATAGGTTGGCCGAGGCGCTGGCCGCCCCCCTGCCGCCGGGATCCCAACTGGTCGCGACGTGGCGTGGCGAGGACGGTGTGTCCGGCCTGTTGGCCACGCCCGGCGCGCCGGCGGCGCTGCGCAGGCGCGCCATGCAGGCCCTGGACGACGTGGCGGACACCACCGACGACCACGTCGAGGCCTGGGAGGAAGACGGCGTGCGTTGCGTGCTGGCCGCCAGGCCATCGGGTCCGATGCCCGCGCCCGTCGTGCAGGCTTGGCGCGCGCTAGCGCGACGCACGCTCTCGGCCACGCTCGCCGCGCAGCGCGCACAGGCGCGCATCGACATCCTGCAGCGCACCCAGCGCCTCCAGCGCGCGCTCTACGAGATCGCCGACCTCGCCAGCGCCAACCTCGAGATGGGCGAGATGCTGGCCCGCATCCATGCCCTCGTCGGCGGGCTGATGTACGCCGCCAACTTCTTCATCGTGCTCTACGACGAGCTGCACGAAGCGGTCCGCTTCCTGTACTTCGTCGACCAGCGCGACCCGTGGGCGCCGGACCCCGACACCGGGATCCCGATGGCGGAGATGGGCAACAGCCTGACCATCGCGCTGCTCCATCACGGCAAGCCGCTGAGCGGGCCTTCGGCGCGCCTGCGCAGCGACCTCGGCGTGCAGCGCGATCCGCGCCATGGCCCCGACAGCGTCGACTGGCTCGGCGTGCCGATGCGGCGCGACGACCGCGTCAGCGGTGCGATCGTCGTGCAGAGCTACGACCGTCCGAAGGTGTACTCGGACGAGGACCGCGCGCTGCTGGAATACGTCGCGCAGCACATCCAGACCGCCCTTGACCGCAAGCAGTCCCAGGTGGAACTGGAACGGCGGGTCGACGAGCGCACGCTGGAGCTGCAGCAGGCCAACCTCGTGCTGCAGGCGGAAATCATCGAGCGGCAGCGCGCGGAGAAGCTGCAGCGCACGCTCTACCGCATCACCGAACTGTCGGTCACCGCAGGCACGCTCGAGCGCTTCTATGCGGACGTGCACTGGATCGTCGGCGAGCTGCTGTACGCGCGCAACTTCTACATCGCGCTGCTGACCGCCGACGGCGGGCAGATCGCGTTCCCGTATTCGGTGGACGAGCGCGATACGCACCGCGCCACCCGCCGGCTCGCCAAGGGCATGACCGAGTACGTCATCTCGCATGGGGAGCCGCTGCTGGCCGACCGCGCGCGCATCGCCGAGCTGGAAGCGGCAGGCGTGGTGCGCACGCACGGGACGATGGCGCATTGCTGGCTCGGCGTCCCGCTGTTGCGCGACGGCAGCGTGGTCGGCGCGATCGCGGTGCAGAGCTACACGTCGGAGATCAGCTTCACGACGGCCGACCAGGAGCTGCTCACCTTCGTCGCCCACCACATCGGTGGCGGCCTCGCGCGCAAACAGGCGCAGGAGCGGCTGCAGGCCGCGCACACCGAGCTGGAATTCCGCGTCGCCGCACGCACCCAGGAACTGGCGGGCGCCAACAGGGAACTGCGCTCGCAGATCGGCGAGCGCCTGCGCGCGGAGCAGCGACTCACCCACCAGGCGCGCCACGATGCGCTGACCGGCCTGCCGAACCGCCCGCACCTGCTCGAGCGCCTCGACGAGGCGATCCGCCGCGCGCGCGAACCGGACGGATCGCCGTTCGCCGTGCTGTTCGTCGACCTCGACCGTTTCAAGCTGATCAACGATTCGATCGGCCACGCCGCCGGCGACGAGATGCTGGTCGAGGTCGGCCGGCGCGTCAGCCAGGTGCTGGGCGATGGCGGCGTGGTGGCGCGTTTCGGCGGCGACGAGTTCGCGCTGCTCGCCGGGCCGCTCGCCGGTGCGGCGGAGGCCGAGGCGCTGGCCGCGCGCCTGCTGGAGGCATTGGGCAAGCCGCTGTGGATCGCCGGACGCGAGCTGTTCCCGTCCGCCAGCATCGGCATCGCCTTGTGGCAGCCGCGCTATCGCCTCGGCGAGGAACTGCTGCGCGACGCCGACGCCGCGATGTATCGCGCCAAGGCCGAAGGCCGCGATCGCAGCGCGCTGTTCGACGAAGCGATGCGCGCGCACGCGATCCGCCTGCTCGACCTCGAGGCGGACCTGCGCCGCGCGATCCTCAACGACGCCTTCGTGCCGCACTTCCAGCCGATCGTGCGCCTGTCCGACGGCGCGGTGGCCGGGTACGAAGCGCTGCTGCGCTGGAACCACGAGCTGCACGGCGCGCTGCCGCCCGCCGAGTTCATCGGCGTTGGCGAGGACAGCGGTTTGATCGAGCAGGTCGACTGGCTGCTCTACGAACGCGTGATCGACTGGCTGCGCCATCGCGACGAGGGCTACGTGTCGATCAACGTCTCGCCGCGCCACCTGCGCTCCGACGACTTCGCCGAACGCCTGCTGCGGCTGGTCGACGTCGCCGGCGTGGATCCGGCCCGGCTGCGCATCGAGATCACGGAGGTCGCGCTGCTCGACGACGCGCCGCGTGCGCTGCGCCTGCTCAACGCACTGCGCGACCGCGGAGTGCTGGCGCTGCTGGACGACTTCGGCACGGGCTTCTCCGCGCTGTCCTACCTGCACCGCTTCCCGATCCACGCGATGAAGATCGACCGCAGCTTCGTCGCCGGCCTCGACGGCGACACGCATGCCGAAAGCCTGGCGCTGGTGCGCGCGATCCTCGCGCTCGCCGGCACGCTCGGCATCGACACCATCGGCGAGGGCATCGAAACCGAGTACCAGCGCGAGATCCTCCGCGAACTCGGCTGCCTGTACGGACAGGGCTTCCTGTACGGCCGGCCGGCGGTGGCGCCGGTCGCCGGTGCGCTGGACGACTCCGTCGCGCCCGCCTAGCCGGACCAGTTGCGAAGCGCGTATCGACAGCGGCCGGGCCGACGCAACCCGCGCGCGCTCAGCCGCGGATGACGAGCAGCCGTGGCTCGGTCATGTCCTCGATCGCGCTGCGCACGCCTTCGCGCCCGAGCCCTGACCGCTTCACGCCGCCATAAGGCATGTTGTCGACGCGGAAGCTGGGCACGTCGCCCACGATCAGGCCGCCGACGTCCAGCGTGTCCCACGCCTGCAGCGCATGCGCGAGCGATGCGGTGAACACGCCGGCCTGCAGCCCGTAGTCGCTGTCGTTGGCCAAGGCGAGCGCCTGGCCGAAATCGTCGAACGGTTCCATGAGCGCCACCGGCCCGAACGCTTCCTGCCGGTAGAGGTCGGTTTCGTGCGGCACGCCTTCCAGCAGCGTCGCCGGCAGCAACGTGCCCTGTCGCACGTCGCCGGCGACGCGGGTGGCACCGCGAGAGACCGCATCGTCGATCCACTGCTGCACGCGCCGCGCGGCCGCCTCGTCGATCATCGGGCCGATGAAGACGTCTTCGTCGCGCGGATTGCCCATGCGCAGCGCCGACACGGCCGTCGCCAGCCGGTCGCGCACGGCGTCGTACACCTGCCGGTGCACGAACAGGCGCTGCACGCTGATGCAGCTCTGGCCGGATTGGTAGTACGCGCCGAACACCAGCCGTTCGACCAGCTTGTCGAGCGTCACGCCCGGATCGGCGTCGACGATGCATGCGGCGTTGCCGCCGAGCTCCAGCGTGACCTTCTTGCGCCCGGCGCGCGCCTTGAGCTGCCAGCCGACCTGGCCGCCGGTGAAACTGAGCAGGGCGATGCGATCGTCCTCCACCAGCGGCGCGGCATGTTCGGTGGTGCAGGGCAGGATCGAGAAGGCGCCTTGCGGCAATGCGGTTTCCGCCAGCACCTCGCCGATGATGAGCGCGCCGATCGGCGTGCGTTCCGAGGGCTTGAGCACGAACGGACAGCCCGCCGCGATCGCCGGCGCGATCTTGTGCGCGACCAGGTTGAGCGGGAAGTTGAACGGAGTGATGAAGCTGCACGCGCCGATCGGTACGCGCCGGGTCATGCCGCGATAGCCGCGCGCGCGTTCGGAGACGTGGAGGTTGAGCACCTCGCCGCCGACGCGGGTGGCTTCGCCGGCGGCGATGCGGAAGGTGTCGATCAGCCGCGCGACCTCGCCGCGCGCGTCCCGGATGGGTTTCCCGGCCTCGATGCACAGCGCGAGTGCCAGTTCCCCGCGACGTTCGTCGAAGCGGCGCACGCAATGCTCGAGCACGTCCCGGCGCGCATCCGGCGGGAACGCGGCCATCGCGGCGCGCGCGGCATGAGCGGCGGCGATCGCCTGTCCGACGACCTGCGCATCCGCCAGCGCCACCGCGGTCGCGCGCTCGCCGCTGAACTTGTCGAGCACCGGCAGGTCGGCGTTGGCGGCGACCGGCCGGTTGGCGAGGTAATAGGGATAGCGCGGCGCGAGCATGGCAGTCTCCCGGATGGCGTCGCCGGATTGTAGGCGTGCCGACATGGATGCCCTGTGGGAGCGGCTTGCAGCCGCGAGCTCTGCCGCCGGCTCCCTGCAACAACGTGCGGGAGTCCAGTTGCGACGGTCGCGACCTGCGTCGCTCCCGCAGGCGCAGGCCCGCGGCTACAAGCTGCCCTGCGGGCAGGTCCTCACGCTTCGTCCGGTGGCTCGACGCGCAACGGCAGCACGCCATCCTGCAGGCGCGCGTGCACGCGTTCGCCCGGTTGCACATCGCCCATGCGGCGCACCACGTGGCCATCGTCGCGTTGCAGGATGGCGTAGCCGCGCGCCACCGTCGCCAGCGGGCTGACCGCGTGCAGCGAACGCACCAGGCCGCGCAGGCGCAGCGTGTCGGCGCGCAGGCGGCGCACCATGATCGCCTGCGGGCGTGGGGCGAGTGCATCCAGGCGCTGGCGCAGGCGCGCGAGGCGGCGTTGCGGGTGCGCGGCGCGCAGC
>JABFWF010000274.1 GCA_013362405.1 Lysobacter sp.
ACCTGCTTGCCCGCGGCATGCAGGCGCAGCCAGCTCATCGGCCCGTACATGCTGTCCATGTCGACCACGACATAGTCGGCGTCCTGGTCGGGCACCAGCCGCCAGGCGCGCCCGAGCTGGGCGTTGGCCTGTTCGAAGGCGGCCTTGAGCGCGCTCTCCGTCGCGGGGTCCATGCCGGTCATGCCGAGGGTGTGGGCCATGCTCACGGTCCGTCCTGGGAAAGCCCGAGTGTAGCGTGGCGCATGCGCGTTGCGCCCTGCCGCCCGGCACGTTCCCGCGTGGTCCGGTTATGCCACCGCGCCGTGCGTGTCGACGGCCGCGCGTGCGTCCGCGAACCGCGGCGCGCGCCTGGGCAGCTGCGCCTTCAGGAACGCCATCTGGTCGGCCAGGATGTTGCGGTTGGCGAGGATCAGGTGCTCGATCCAGCTCGGGCGGTAGGGCACGGCGAGCAGGGGCATGCCCGCCTGCTGCGGCGTGCGCCCGCCCTTGCGCGAGTTGCAGTGGAAGCAGGCGGCGACCACGTTCTCCCACGTGTCGCGCCCGCCCTTCGACAGCGGCATGACGTGGTCGCGGGTGAGGTGGTTGCGGGTGAATTCGCGGCCGCAGTACAGGCACAGGGACTGGTCGCGCGCGAACAGCGCGGCGTTGGTCAGCGCGGGCGTCGGATCGAGCGCGTGCGGGCGCGGATGGCCGCGCGCGGCGACGATCGGGTGCAGTTCGATGGTGCTCTGTGCACCGGTCGAGCGGCAGATGCCGCCGTGCACCTGCAGGCAGGGATCGCCGAGCGTCCAGGCGACCGCGCCGCGCGCGTACAGGCAGGTCGCGTCCTGCCATGACATCCAGTCGAGCACGCGGCCGTGCGCGTCGAGCGAGAGCAGGCGCACCGCGTCGAGGCGCGCGGGCAGGGCGCGATGGGCGTGGATGGGGACGACGAGAGCGGGGCCGGTATCCGGGGATCCGGCGGGTCGGGCCAGGCGCAGGGACGCTCTGTCGCTCTCCATGCGTCCGAGCTTATACCGCCTTCATGACGCTTTGTGCAGCGCCGGCCGCTGTTCGCCGCTCATGCGGCGTGTCGCGCGACGAAGCCCTTCACCTGCGGATACACCTGCTCGCGCCAGCGCCGGCCGCTGAAGATGCCGTAATGACCGGCGCCAGCGACGGTCAGGTGCGCGCGCCGGTCCGCGCCGAGGCCGGTGCACAGCGCATGCGCGGCGCGGGTCTGGCCGAGGCCGCAGATGTCGTCGAGTTCGCCTTCGATGGTGAAGATGGCCGTGTCGCGGATCGCCGACGGATCGACGCGCTCGCCGGCCACGTCCCAGCCGCCGCGTGCGAGCAGGTGCTGCTGGAACACGACGCGCACGGTGTCGAGGTAGTACTCCGCCGGCATGTCCAGCACCGCGTTGTACTCGTCGTAGAAGCGGCGATGCGCTTCGGCGTCCTCCATGTCCCCGCGCACGAGATGGCAATAGAAATCCCAGTGCGACTGCAGGTGGCGCTCGGGATTCATCGCGAGGAAGCCGGCGTGCTGCAGGAAGCCGGGATACACGCGACGGCCGCGGCCCGGATGGTTGGCGGGCACGGCGTGGATGAGGTTGCCCTCGAACCACGCCAGCGGCTTGCGCGTGGCCAGCGTGTTGACCGCGGTCGGGCTCTCGCGCGTGTCGATCGGGCCGCCCATCATCACCAGCGAGCGCGGCGTGGCTTCGCCGCGCGCGGCGAGCAGCGACACCGCCGCGAGCACCGGCACGGTCGACTGGCAGACGCTGACGACGTGCAGCCGCGCTGCGCCGAGCCGGGCGATGAAACGCTCGATCGTGGCGACGTAGTCGTCGAGGGTGAAGGCGCCGTGGTCGCTCGGCACCAGTCGCGCATCGATCCAGTCGGTGACGTACACGTCGTGGTCGCGCAGCAGCGTGCGCACGGTGTCGCGCAGCAGCGTGGCGTGGTGGCCGGACAGCGGCGCGACGACGAGCACCGGCGGATCCTGCGCCAGCCGCTCCAGCACGCGCGCATCGTCCGCGTGGCGGCGGAAGTGCAGCAGGCGGCAGAACGGCGTCGCCGCGGCCTCCTGCTCGAGCACCGGGCAGGCGTGGCCGTGCGCGTCGACAAGATCGATGCCGAACGCCGGCTTCTCGTAGTCCTTGCCCAGCCGGTGCAGCAGTTCGTAGCCGGCGGCGATGCGCGGCGCCTCCGGCCAGCTCGCGAGCCACGTGCCGGGTGCCGAAAACGCACGCGCGCCGGCGTCGGCCCAGCATGCGAACGGCGCCATGCCGGCGCGCCAGAGTTCATGCCACTGATAGAGCATCGACTTCCCCGGGGTCGATGGGTGCTGCGTTGCAGCATAGCGTGGCCCGCGCGACTGGACGGGCCCCTCGATTGTGACCGATCCCGCGGTTTCAGGCGCAGGTTTCCAGCGCGGTGGTGCTGCCCGCCCGGAGCGGCGACAGCCAGCAATGCGAACCGAGTGCGGTGAAGCCGAGCGCCTGCAGGCGCTCGCGGTAGAAGCGCGCGGGCCGCCGGTGGAAGCCGTGGTGGTCGCCTTCGATGTCGTCTTCGCGGACGAAGGTTTCGAGGAAGCCCACGCCGCCGCACAGCGCGGCGAGGCCCGGCAGGCCGAGGTCGAGTTCGCGCGTGGACAGGTAGTGCAGCACGTCGCTGCACACCAGCAGGTCCACCGGCGCGCACGGTCGCAGGGTGGCGAAGTCGCCGAAGCGTGCGAGGTGCAGGTTGCGGCGCGCGCCATGGCGCGCGACCGCATATTCGCTGGCATCGAAGCCGAGGTAGCGCGCCTTCGGCCGCAGCTTCAGCAGCGGCGCGCGCCACGCGCCTTCGCCGCAGCCGATGTCGAGCACGCTGCGGAGGGGCCGTTCGAGCTGGTGCTCGGCGACCGCCGCCGCGAGCGCGACCTTGCGTGCCAGCCGGCGCGCGTCGCCGATACCGCGGTCGCGGTACCAGCGGTCGAAATAGGCGCGGTCGTATTGCTTGGAGGTCGGCGGGGCCATGCAGCGTGGTTGCCATGCGGAGGCCGGAGCGTAGCAGCGCGCTGAGGCTTCCGGCTGACGGCGAGCCGGCAATGGCCGATCATGCGCGCTTCGATCCCGTTTCGAGGCTCCCATGCAGGCTTACCTCTGGACCAAGACCGCGCATCTCGTCTTCGTGATGGCGTGGATGGCGAGCGTGTTCTACCTGCCGCGCATCCTGGTCAACCTGGCGGAGGCGGGCGAGGCGCCGGACGTGCGCGCGCGCCTGCTGCTGATGGGACGCAGGCTGTACCGCTTCGGCCACGTGATGTTCGGCTTCGCCCTCGTGCTCGGTCTCGCGCTGTGGCTGCATTTCGGCATCGCCGGCGGCTGGCTGCACGCGAAGCTCGCGCTGGTCGCGCTGATGCTGGCGTACTTCGTCGTCGCCGGGCGCTGGCTGAAGGGCGCTGCCGCCGGTCGGGCGTTGCCCTCGGCGCGCGCACTGCGCTGGTTCAACGAATTGCCGCTGGTGCTGCTGGTGGCGATCGTCTACCTGGTGCTCGCCAAGCCGTTCTGACGTCGGGGGCGGCTTTTGCCAACGAGCGGATCGAGCACGCCGCCGAGCGGCATCAGCCTGGCCGATTGCCGAGGAGTCATGCCTTCAGCGGCGCTTGCCCGATCGTCCCGCCGTCAACGACGCCGTCCAGACTGTCCGCCGGACCTTCGCGAAGGACGAGCCACGCCACGACCCCTTGCGCCACATCGATGAGCGCGTGGATCGCGATTGCCGGAATCAGGGAGCCGGACGCGAGGACAGCCAGCATGAACACCGTGCCGATCAGCCCGGTCTTCAGGACTCCTCCGGCTCCCTGGTAGGAATGGGCCAACGCGAAGACGACGCACGAAACCGCGGCCGCGCCCCAGATGCCGATGAAGGGCTGGAAGACCCAGACGAGGTAGCCGCGGAACACCAGCTCTTCGCAGAAGCCGGCCGTCAGGGACAGGGCGGTAAACCAGGCGAGCTCCGGGCGCGTATGCGGCAGCATTGCCGCATGGCTGCCGAACCGCGCTCGCAGGGCTGCCCGACGCGCGGGAGCGATCCGGCCGAGCTTGGCGAGTGTCGGTGCGTAGAGGGCGATGACCGCCAGAAAGAGGCCTGCCGAGGCCCAGAGCCGCCACCCGGTCGGAGGGACCAGGCCAAGCAGGCCCCATCGCCTGCCGTGATGGACCCACAGGGCCATCGCGGCGAGCGAGAGCACCCAGAGCATCCCGATCCAGGTTCGCCACAGTGCCAGCCGGGCCGTTCCTGGATCTATGTGAGGCCTGCCTGCAAAGCGCCGCCAGAACACGAAGTGGTCGAGCACCAGGGCGGTCGCGACCAGTGCCAGGTAGAAGAGGTCTGAAGGTGCCATCGGGGTTCCAGCAGGCCGGGTTACGGTCGTGTCGAATGCGGCGCGCCAGCGCGCGAAAGCCCGCGACAGCTGATGCGTTCCGCAACCGGCAGCATCACGGCGGCGATGCAAACGCCTTCGGATCCGGCAGCGTCACCGGCACGCCGTGCGCATCGCAGTCACCCTTCGCGCACAGCGCGCTCCGCAGGCGCGGAGTGGCCTGCAGCAGGAAGTGGAAGATCGCGTTCTGCTCGACGCTGCCGCGCACTGCGTCGCTGCCGGGGCCGCGCGCCCAGATGCCGACGTCGTCGCCACCGTGCGATTCATTCGCGAAGGGCACGGTGCTTTCCTGCATGTAGTCCGGATCTTCCGTGTCCACGCTGGTCAGGTCGGGCCGTCCGCTGGAGGGCCGGAAGCCCTTTCCGGCGTGCGGATAGCGCTTCGGGCCCTGCGCTTGTTGCGCGCTGGCGCCGGTGTAGCCGGGGCCGTTGGCATAGGAGAGCGTGGTGTAGGGCAGGCCGAGCGCGTCGTGCGCGAGCTGGCCCGGCGCGCCTTCCTCGCCGCTGGTGCCGCGCACCTTGCCGAGGATGGGGTTGCCGCGTTCGCCGTAGCCGACGAAGGCCAGCGTGTGCGAGTGGTCGGCGGTGACGAGGATCAGCGTGTCGTCGGGCGAGGTCATCGTATCGGCGACGCGCACGGCATCGCTCATCGCGACGGTCTCGTCGAGCGCGCGGAAGGCGTTGCCGGCGTGGTGCGCGTGGTCGATGCGCCCGCCTTCGACCAGCAGCACGTAGCCGTTGCGGTTGTGCGAAAGGCGCTCGATCGCCGCGCGCGTCATCTCCGCCAGCGAGGGCTCGCCCGCGCGGTCGTGCGGGCGCTCATGTTCGAAGTGCATGTGGCTGGGCTCGAACAGCCCGAGCAGCGGCGCGTCCTTCGGCGCGGCGGCCAGCTGCGCGGCGTTCCATACGTAGGCACCGCCGGGGTGGCGCTGGCGCCATGCCGCGGTGAGGTCGCGCCCGTCGGTGCGCGCGCCGTGCTGGTCGGGATATTCGGGATCGGCCTGTTCCTTCGGCAGGAATTCCATGCGGCCGCCGCCGAGCAGCACGTCGGGGCCGTGGCCGAACGGCGATTCCACTTCCTGCCGCGCAATGTCGATGCAGCCCTGCGCGCGCGCTTGCGCCGGCAGGTCGGCGTCGCTTTCCCAGTTGCGGTCGGCGACGTGGCTGAAGGTCGCGGCGGGCGTGGCATGGGTGACGCGCGTGGTCGTCACCACGCCGGTCGCCAGGCCGCTGGACGCGGCGAGTTCCCACAGCGTCAGCAGCTGCGCGTCG
>JABFWF010000065.1 GCA_013362405.1 Lysobacter sp.
ACTTCAGGATCTTCGCCACCACGCCGGCGCCGACGGTACGGCCGCCTTCGCGGATCGCGAAGCGCAGGCCCTCGTCCATCGCCACCGGGTTGATCAGCGACACCACCATCTTGATGTTGTCGCCCGGCATCACCATCTCCACGCCTTCCGGCAGCGTCACCGCGCCGGTGATGTCGGTGGTCCGGAAGTAGAACTGCGGACGGTAGCCCTTGAAGAACGGGGTATGACGGCCGCCCTCGTCCTTCGACAGCACGTACACCTCGGCCTCGAACTCCGTGTGCGGGGTGATCGAACCCGGCTTGCACAGCACCTGGCCGCGCTCCACGTCGTCACGCTTGGTGCCGCGCAGCAGCAGGCCCGCGTTGTCGCCCGCCTGGCCCTGGTCCAGCAGCTTGCGGAACATCTCCACGCCCGTGACCGTCGTCTTCTGGGTCGGACGGATGCCCACGATCTCGATTTCGTCGCCCACCTTGATGATGCCGCGCTCGATGCGGCCGGTCACCACGGTGCCGCGGCCCGAGATCGAGAACACGTCTTCCACCGGCATCAGGAACGGACGGTCCACGTCGCGCTGCGGCTCCGGGATGAAGCTGTCCAGCGCTTCCACCAGCTTGATGATCGACGGCACGCCGATCTCCGACTGGTCGCCTTCCAGCGCCAGGCGCGCCGAGCCCTTGATGATCGGGGTGTCGTCGCCCGGGAACTCGTACTTCGAGAGAAGCTCACGCACCTCCATCTCGACCAGCTCCAGCAGCTCGGCGTCGTCCACCATGTCCGCCTTGTTCAGGAAGACCACGATGTACGGCACGCCCACCTGGCGCGACAGCAGGATGTGCTCGCGCGTCTGCGGCATCGGGCCGTCAGCGGCCGAGCACACCAGGATCGCGCCGTCCATCTGCGCCGCACCCGTGATCATGTTCTTCACGTAGTCGGCGTGGCCCGGGCAGTCCACGTGCGCGTAGTGGCGCGTCGGCGACTCGTATTCCACGTGCGCCGTCGAGATCGTGATCCCGCGCGCCTTCTCTTCCGGCGCCGCGTCGATCGCGTCGTACGCCTTGAACTCGCCGCCAAAACGCTCCGCGCCCACCTTCGTCAGCGCCGCCGTCAGCGTCGTCTTGCCGTGGTCCACGTGACCGATCGTGCCCACGTTCACGTGGGGCTTGGTGCGCTCGAACTTACCCTTTGCCATGGCGGTGGTCCCTATGTGGTGCTGCGGGTGGATCTGGACGGACTGCTTGAAATGGTGCTCACGAATGGAATCGAACCATCGACCTCCTCCTTACCAAGGAGGTGCTCTACCGACTGAGCTACGTGAGCGTGAAACTCTGGTTGTTGGGCCACCCTGGCGGGACTCAATGGAGCGGGAGACGGGAATCGAACCCGCACCATCAGCTTGGAAGGCTGAGGTTCTACCATTGAACTACTCCCGCGCCGGGAGACCGCTTTGCAAGCTTCCGACCGCCGCCGGGTGGTGGAGGGAGGTGGATTCGAACCACCGAAGGCGTGAGCCAGCAGATTTACAGTCTGCCCCCGTTGGCCGCTTGGGTATCCCTCCGCGAGCCGCTGCCGGAACCTTGCGAAACAGCCCGCGATTTTGACGCGGGCCTGAAAGGCTGTCAACGCTCGGACAGCGAAAGCGCCGGGCGCGCGGCTCGCCCGGGCCGATGCCGTCCTACACGTTGAAGCGGAAATGCAGGACGTCGCCTTCCTGCACCCGGTAGTCCTTGCCCTCCAGGCGCAACCGGCCGGCATCGCGCGCGCCGGCCTCGCCCTTGAGGCGGATGAAGTCGTCGTAGCCGATCGTCTCGGCGCGGATGAAGCCCTTCTCGAAGTCGCTGTGGATGACGCCGGCGGCCTGCGGGGCCGTGGATCCGGCCTTCACGGTCCAGGCGCGGACTTCCTTCACGCCGGCGGTGAAATAGGTCTGCAGGCCGAGCAGCGCGTAGGCGGCGCGGATCACCCGGTTCAGGCCGGGCTCGCCCAGGCCGAGGTCCTGCAGGAAGGCGTCACGGTCGGCGTCGTCGAGCTGGCTGAGCTCCTCCTCGATGGCCGCCGACACCGGCACCACCTGCGAGCCCTCGCCCGCCGCCCGGGCACGCACCGCGTCGAGGTGCGGATTGTTCTCGAAGCCGTCCTCGAGCACGTTGGCCACGTACATCACCGGCTTCAGGGTGAGCAGGAACAGGTCGCGCACCAGCGCCTTGTCCTCGTCCGAAAGCCCGAGCGCGCGCGCCGGCTTGCCTTCGTCCAGGCCGGCGCGCAGGCGACCGAGCACCTCGACGCGCGCCTTGGCGTCCTTGTCGCCGGTCTTGGCCGAGCGCTCGGCGCGCTGCAGGGCCTTGTCGACGGATTCCAGGTCGGCAAGCGCCAGCTCGGTGTCGATGGTCTCGATGTCGGCGATCGGGTCGACCTTGTTGGCGACGTGGATGACGTCCGGATGCTCGAAGCAGCGCACCACGTGCGAGATCGCGTCGACTTCGCGGATGTGGGCGAGGAACTTGTTGCCGAGGCCCTCACCCTTCGCCGCACCGGCGACCAGGCCCGCGATGTCGACGAACTCGACCGCGGTCGGGATCACCTTCTGCGGCTTGACGATGTCCGACAGCGCACCCAGCCGCTCGTCCGGCACCGGCACGACGCCCACGTTGGGTTCGATCGTGCAGAAGGGAAAGTTGGCCGCGGCGATGCCCGCCTTGGTCAGCGCGTTGAAGAGGGTGGACTTGCCGACGTTCGGCAGGCCGACGATGCCGCATTTGATGCCCATTGGAGCTCCCGCAGGCGGCCCGTACAACGCGGGCCACGATGAATTTCAGGCGCGCGGCGTGTGCAGCCGCTTCATCGCCTCGTTGAAGTCGCCGGCGACCGCCAGCGGCAGGACGTCGATCGCATCGTCGATGGCGCGCAGCAGCGCGGCCTCGTCATCACGACCCGGCCGGCCGAGCACCCACGGCGTGACCTTGTCCTTGTGGCCCGGATGACCGATGCCCAGGCGCAGGCGATGGAACCGGCCGTGGCCGAGCAGGCGCATGGTGTCGCGCAGCCCGTTCTGTCCACCGTGGCCACCGTCGAACTTGAGCCGCGCGGTGCCGGGCGGGAGGTCGAGCTCGTCGTGCGCGAGCAGCGCTTCCTCCGGCTCGATTTTCCAGTAGCGCAGCGCGGCGGTGACCGACTTGCCGCTGAGGTTCATGAAGGTGGCGGGCTTGAGCAGCCACACCGGCTGCCCGGCGATCTCCGCCTTCGCGGTCTCGCCGAACAGTTTCGATTCCAGCCCGAAGCGGACGCCCTGGCGGTCCGCCAGGGCGTCCACAAACCAGAACCCGGCGTTGTGCCGGGTCCGAAGGTGTTCGGGGCCGGGATTGCCCAGCCCCACGATCAGGCGCAGGCCTGCCATGCGTCGGTCGGCCACCGCGCCCTTGCCAGGCGCGGCGGCCCGTCAGGCTCAGGCGGCCGGGGTCTCGCCGCCCTCGGCGGTGCCTTCCTCGGCCTCGGCGCGGGCGTGGCGCGCGATCACCACCGCGACGTCATGGTCGGCGCCGAGCTTCAGCTCCGGTACCTCGACGCCCGCCGGCAGCGCGATCTGCGACAGGTGGACCGTGTCGCCCGGCTTCAGGTCCTTGAGGTCGACCGCGATGAACTCCGGCAGGTCCTTCGGCAGGCAGCTGATCGCGACCTCGTTCACCTCGTGGGTGATGACGATGCCGGCGGTCTTGCCGGCCGGCGAGCCTTCCTGGTTGACGAAGTGCAGCGGCACCTTCGCGCGCAGCGCCTGGTTGGCGTCCACGCGCTGGAAGTCGAGGTGCATGATCTGCTGCTTGTACGGATGGCGCTGGATGTCGCGCAGCAGCACGCTCTCGACCTTGCCGTCGACGTCGAGGCTCAGGATCGACGAGTAGAACCACTCGTTCTGGCTGGCGAGCCAGGTCTTCTCATGCTCGAGCTGGACGGACTTCGGCGCGGCGCTGCCGCCGTAGACGATCGCCGGGATCTGCTCCGCGCGACGCAGGCGGCGGCTCGCACCCTTCCCCTCGTCGTTGCGGGCGGTGGCCCGGATGGTGTGTTCGGTAGCCATTGTTGCGTTCTCGCTTCGTTGCGATGGAACCGCCTCGCGGCGGCTTGATCACTCACCCGCGACCAGGTGAGCGGAGGTGCGATGCCGGCGGACCGGCACCGCGAAACTTGCATCAGTCGACGTAGAGCGAACTGACGGATTCGCCGAAGGCGATGCGGCGGATGGTTTCCGCCAGCAGCTCGGCGACGCTGAGCTGGCGGATGCGGCTGCAGGCCTTCGCGCGCGCCGACAGCGGGATGGTGTCGGTCACCACCAGCTCGTCGAGCGAGGATTTCTCGAGGTTGTCGATCGCCGCGCCCGACAGCACCGGGTGCGTGCAGTAGGCGACCACCTTGACCGCGCCCTGCGCCTTGAGCGCGTTGGCGGCCGCGCACAGGGTGCCGGCGGTGTCGACGATGTCGTCGACCAGCACGCAGACCTTGCCGGCGACGTCGCCGATGATGTTCATCACCGTGGCGACGTTGGCCTTCGGGCGGCGCTTGTCGATGATCGCGAGGTCGGCGTCGTCGAGGCGCTTGGCGAGCGCGCGGGCGCGCACCACGCCGCCGACGTCGGGCGACACCACGATCACGTTGTCGGTGCCGTGCGCGCGCCAGATGTCGGCGAGCAGCAGCGGCGAGGCGTACACGTTGTCGACCGGGATGTCGAAGAAGCCCTGGATCTGGTCGGCATGCAGGTCCACCGTGAGCACGCGGTCGGTGTGCACGGTGTTGAACATCTGCGCGGCGACCTTCGCGGTGATCGGCACGCGCGCCGAGCGCGGGCGCCGGTCCTGCCGCGCGTAGCCGAAGTACGGCACCGCCGCGGTCACGCTGCTGGCCGAGGCGCGCTTGAGCGCGTCGATCAGCACCAGCAGCTCGACGAGGTTTTCCGCGCTCGGTGCGCAGGTCGGCTGGATGACGAACACGTCCTGGCCGCGGACGTTTTCCTCGATCTCGACCTGCACCTCGCCGTCGGAGAAGCGGCCGACCAGCGCCTTGCCCGGGCGGATGCCGAGCTCCCTGCACACCGCCTCCGCGAGCGGGCGGTTGGCGTTGCCGGTGAAGACAAGCAGGTTGCGTTCGTCCTTCACTGTCATGGGCCGCGTCGCCGGTTGTGCTGGTGGATGTGGTGCGCAGGGCGCGAATGGCAGGGGCGGTAGGATTCGAACCTACGAATGCCGGGATCAAAACCCGGTGCCTTGGGCCACTTGGCGACGCCCCTGTGGGTCGAGGCCCGGAGTTGCAGGCTGCCTGGAACGATCAGCCCCCGACCCGCGGCCCTCGCCTTTCGAGCGCCTCGTGCAGCGGCGAGCGCGCCGCGCCCGCGGCCACCCAGGCCCGGAGGCCCGGAGGCAGCTGCGCCAGCGCGGCTTCGGCGGACTCGCGGGTCGCGAATTCGACGAAGCAGCCGCTGCCCGTGCCGGTCAAGCGCGGCGAACCGACGCGCGCCAGCGCGGCGAACGCGGCCTCCACGGCCGGTTCGCGGCGGCGCAGCACCGGCTCGAAGCAATTGCCGAGCGGGGCACCCGAAACGAAGTCGGCCATTGTCGCGGGCGACGCATCCCGCGTCAATTCAGGGGCTTGGAACAGCTGCGCGGTCGG
>JABFWF010000084.1 GCA_013362405.1 Lysobacter sp.
GGGCTTGCTGGCGCTGCGGGCCGCGCCGGTGCGCGGGCTGGCGGGCTTGCTGGCGCTGGTCTTGCGGGTGGCCATGGCGTGGCTCCATCGTGCGACGCGGAGCCTTCCGGTTAGCACGCCGCGCATCGACGCGGAGTGATCGCGGCTACAGCGTGGGATGCAGCAGGCGTTCGACGAAGGCCGGCCCGACGCGCGGTTCCATCAGCAGGGTGAACAGCACGCCATAGGCGGCACCCCACAGGTGTGCGCTGTGGTTGACGTTGTCGTGCCCGTGCCGCTCGGACCACAGCGAATAGCCGACGAACATCACCGCGTACAGCACCGCCGGCACCGGCAGCACGAACACGTAGATCAGCGACCACGGCTGCACCAGGATGAAGGCGAACAGCACCGCCGCCACCGCGCCGGACGCGCCGAGGCTGCGGTAGCGCGGGTCGTGCCGGTGGCGCAGCCAGCTCGGCAGGATCGCCACCACCAGCGCCGACAGGTAGAACAGCAGGAAGCCGAGGTGGCCGATGTACGGCAGGAACATCGCTTCGACCAGTCGGCCGAAGAAATACAGCGTGATCATGTTGAACAGCAGGTGCTGCAGGTCCGCGTGCACGAACCCGTGCGTCACCAGCCGGTCGACCTGGTAGGAACGCCTGATCGCGGGCGGCCAGAGGATCAGGCGCGCCATCAGTTGCGGGCGCTCGAACGCCAGCCACGACACCAGCACCGTGGCGATCACCAGCAACACCGTCATGCTCACGGCCATTCGGTCAGCCCTTCGCGCGCATAGAGCTCGCGGAAGCTCGGCCGCGCCACCATGCGCTGCGCAAGCGCGGCGAGGTGCGGCCAAGCCATCGCCGGTTTCGGCATGTTGCGCGACCAGCGCATCAGCATCGCGAGGTAGAAGTCGGCCACGCTCGGCGCATCGCCGAGCAGGTACGGCCCCCGCTGCGCGAGGTGGTCGTCGATGCGTTGCCAGGCCGCCTCGATGCCCGGCGCGGCGTGCCGGCGCACCGCGTCCTCCTGCCCTGCCCCGGCGGCCTCGTGCGGATACCACCAGAGCCGGAACAGCGGCTGCACCGCGTTGGCGAGGTGGAACATCCACTGCACGTAGTCGGCGCGCCGCGGGTCGTCGAACGCGGGCGCGAGCCGCGCCTGCGGATGGCGGTCGGCCAGCGTCATCGCCAGCGCCGCGGCCTCGAAGCGCGGCGTGCCGTCGAGCACCAGCGTCGGCACCACGCCGTTCGGATTGAGCACGAGGTAGTCGGGGGATTTCTGCTGGCCCGCGGCCGTGTCGACCTTCGACAGTTCGTGCGGCACGCCGAGCTCGATCAGCAGCCAGTGCACGAGCATGCTGGCGGCGCCGGGGGCGTAGTAAAGGCGGTTCATGGCGTCTCCTCGCGATGGACGCGGCAGTCTAGCGAAGCCGACACGCCTGCACGCCTGCCGAAGGTCGTGCCGGCGTCTGGCGAATGCTTCGCTACCATGCGGCCTTTCCGCCTCCGGAAGCGCGCATGTCCCGCCTGCCCCGCGCCTGCCTCGCACTCCTGTTCGCCGCAACCCTTTCGGGGAGTGCCTTCGCCGCCGCGCCGGCGCCAGGCGGTCTCTCGACCGTCGCCGAGCGCAGCGGTTTCCGACAGACCGGTCGCTACGGCGAAGTGATCGCGCTATGCGCGGCCTTCCAGCAGAAGTACCCGCAGGCGGTGCGCTGCTTCGACTTCGGCACCACGCCCGAAGGGCGGCCGATGAAGGCGCTCGCGGTGTCCACCCGCGGCCTGCTCACGCCGGACGCCGCGCGCGCCGCCGGCGTGCCGGTGGTGCTGGTCCAGGGCGGCATCCACGCCGGCGAGATCGATGGCAAGGACGCCGGCTTCCTCGCGCTGCGCCAACTGCTCGAAGGCACGCGTGACGTTCGTGGCCTGCTCGACCACGAGGTGCTGCTGTTCGTGCCGGTGTTCAACGTCGACGGCCACGAGCGCTTCGGCGCGTGGAACCGCCCCAACCAGCGCGGCCCCGAGCAGATGGGCTGGCGCGTGACCGCGCAGAACCTCAACCTCAACCGCGACTACGTCAAGGCCGACGCGCCGGAAATGCAGGCGATGTTGGCGCTCGTCGAGGCCTGGGATCCGCTCGCCACCATCGACCTCCACGTCACCGACGGCGCCAAGTTCCAGCACGACGTGTCGGTGCAGGTCGAGCCGGCGACCGCGGGCGATGCGCAGCTGCGCATCGCCGGGCGCGCCTTGCGCGACGGCGTGATCGCGCAGCTGGACAGGCAGGGCTCGATGGCCCTGCCGTTCTATCCCTCCTTCGTCGAAGCCGACAACCCGGCGTCGGGCTTCGAGGACGGGGTTGCGCCGCCGCGCTTCTCCAACGGGTATTTCCAGCTGCGCAACCGCTTCGGCATGCTGGTCGAGACGCACTCGTGGAAGGAATACCCGACGCGCGTGCGCATCACCCGCAATGCCATCGTGGCGGTGCTCGGGCAGGTCGCGGCGCACGGCGCGCAGTGGCTGCAGATGGCGCATGCGGCCGACGAACGGGCGACGCACCTCGGCGGCACCGACGTTCCGCTGGACTGGAAGGCCACTGGCGAGGCGCACACGATCGCCTTCCAGGGCTACGCCTACACGCGCACGCCGTCAGACGTCTCCGGCGCGCTGATGACGCACTACGACGAGTCGAAGCCGCAGGTCTGGCACGTACCGCTGCGCGACCGGCTGGTGCCGGACCACGTCGCGACGGCGCCGCAGGCCGGCTACCTGGTGCCCGCCGCGCAGGCGGCCTGGGTGGGCGCGAAGCTGCGCCAGCACGGCGTGGTGTTCCAGCAGGTGGATGCGCCGCTGCATGAGGTGGCGGTCGAGGTATACCGCGCCGACGGCGTCCAGTTCGCGCCGCAGTCCTTCGAGGGCCGCCAGCGTCTGACCACGACCGGCGCATGGCGCCAGGAGCACGGGGATTTCGTCGGTGGCGCGCTGTTCGTGCCGATCGCCCAGCCGAAGGCACGACTGGCGATGGCGCTGCTCGAGCCGCAGGCGCCCGATTCGCTCCTGCAGTGGGGCGAGTTCGACAATTTCTTCGAACAGAAGGAATACATGGAGACCTACGTCGCCGAAGACGTCGCGCGCGCGATGCTGGCCCAGGACCCGGCGCTGAAGGCCGAATTCGAGAAGAAGTTGCGGGAAGACACCGGGTTCGCGGCCGATCCGCAGGCGCGCTTGGACTTCTTCTATCGCCGCCATCCGTCCTGGGACCGGAACTTCCGCCGCTACCCGGTGGTGCGCCTGGCCGTCGCGCCGTACTGACCCTGTGGCAGGATAGGCCGGCCCTCCGCAGGAGCGACCATGCGCGCCACCGACCTGACCGACGCCGACCGCGAGCAGTTGCGTGGCTGGCTGCTGGCCACCGCCGACGGCGACCGCGGCGCGTTCGAACGCCTCTACCAGCGCACCTCGGCGAAACTTTTCGGCGTCTGCCTGCGTATCTTGCGTGAACGCAGCGAGGCCGAAGAGGTCCTGCAGGATGTCTACCTCACGATCTGGCGCAAGGCCTCGCAGTACGACGCCGAGCGCGCAAGCCCGGTCACGTGGCTGGCCATGATCGCGCGCAACCGTTCCATCGACCGCCTGCGCGCCGCGCAGCTGGAGCGCGCCTCGGTGCCGATCGACTTCGCCGCGGAGCTCGCCGACGACGGCCCGGGCGCGACCGCGCTGGCCGACGCCGCGTCCGACGGCCGTCGCCTGCATGATTGCCTGGACGAGCTCGGCGACGAACAGCGCCGCGCCATCCGCGTGGCCTTCTTCGAGGGCTGCACCTACGAGGAGCTGGCGCAGCGCAGCGCGACGCCGCTCGGCACGATCAAGAGCTGGATCCGCCGCGGCCTGCTCAAGCTCCGGGATTGCATGCAGCGATGAGCATCGACGATCGCATCGAGGACGGCGAGGACCTGCAGGCGGCCGAATACGTGCTCGGCCTGCTCGACGCGCACGCACGCCGCGAGGCCGAAGCGCGGCTGCGCGCCGACGCGACGTTCGCAGCGGACGTTGCGCGCTGGGAGGCGAGCTTCGCACCGTGGCTGGCGGCGGTACCGCCGGAATCCGTGCCCGCATCCGTGTGGCCGCGCGTCCGCTCGCTGCTGTGGTCGCACGAGCTGCCGCAGCGCGCAGCCGCCCCGGCGCAGGAGCGCGCAACGCTGTGGCAGAACCTCACCTTCTGGCGTGGCCTTGCGGTAGGCGGCGTCGCCGCCGCTGCCGCGAGTCTCGCGATCGCCTTCATCGCGCTGCGCCAGGCGCCGGTCGCCACGCAGGCACCGCCGCGCATCGTGGTGGCGCCGCCACCGCAGCCGGCAGGCGCACCGATGGCGGTCGCGCTGCGCCACGACGACGGCAGCATCGCCTACACCGCCAGCCTCGCCGCCGACGGCACGCTGGTGCTCACGCCGGTACAGGCGACCGGCGACCCGCGCGCGCCCGAACTGTGGCTGATCCCGCCTGGCGATCGCCCGCATTCGCTGGGAATGCTGCCGCGCGATCGCGCGATGGCGGTGCGCGTCCCCGTGGCATTGCGTGCGGCCGCACGCGACGGGTTGTTCGCGATCAGCATGGAGCCGCCCGGCAGCGGGCCGCACGAGGCGCCGACGGGGCCGGTCGTCGCCAAGGGCAGCATGATCGCGCTCTAGCGAAAACGCGCGGCCTGCATCCGCCGCGCGCGACGTTGCGTATGTCCATTGCCCCACGACGGGGTCAACCAATGGAGTACGCCATGAAGCAGTTCCGCAACCGCGCGCTGCCCGCGCTCGCCGTCCTCTCGCTGCTGCTGGGCGCGCAGGCTGCCCCCGCCTTCGCCGCCGGCAAGGCGATGAACGAACACACCGTCATGGTCGGTGGCGCGCCGATGTATCCGTCGAAGAACATCGTCGAGAACGCGGTCAATTCGAAGGATCACACCACGCTGGTCGCTGCGGTCAAGGCTGCGGGCCTGGTGGACACGCTGTCCGGGCCCGGGCCGTTCACCGTGTTCGCACCGACCAACGCGGCGTTCGCCGCGCTGCCTGCCGGCACCGTCGACACGCTGCTGAAGCCCGAGAACAAGGCGGCCCTGACCAAGGTGCTGACCTACCACGTGGTGTCCGGCCGCATGAGCGCGCACGACCTGACGGCGGCGGTGAAGCGCGGCGGCGGCAAGGCCACGCTCACCACCGTCGAGGGCGAACCCCTGATCGTGATGCAGTCCGGGAAGCAGCTCTGGGTGCAGGACGCGCAGGGCAACAAGGCGCAGGTCACGATCGGCGACGTGATGCAGTCGAACGGCGTGATCCACGTCGTCGACAAGGTGCTGATGCCGAAGTGAGTCGTGGACGGCGTGGCCCGCTTGGGCCGCGCCGTCCTTTCATTCCTCGCCGGCGAAGCGTTCGCCCAGCATCTCCAGCTGCTTCTTCTCCAGCTCTTCGGCATAACGCCTGCGCACGAAGGCCTCGGTGAGTACGCCGATCGGGCGACGCCCGGTGTCCACCACCGCCAGCTCGTCGGCCTGGGTCCTGTCGAAAGCGCGCATCACCGCGACGATGCCGACGTCGGCGGACAGCGCGGTGTCGCGATGCCGGGCGAACCGCGCGCCTTCCTCCTGCGGCTGCGCGGCAGCCGCATACGC
>JABFWF010000032.1 GCA_013362405.1 Lysobacter sp.
CGACTTCACCGCGCGCCTCGAAGCGTGGGGCATCACCCCGCTGGCGCAGGTGGTGGCCTACGACGACGGCGACGGCGCCCATGCGGCGCGGCTGTGGTTCCTGTTGCGCACGCTCGGCCACGGCAAGGTGGCCGTGCTCGACGGTGGCTGGAAGCGCTGGACCGCGCTCGGCCTGCCGGTCGACAGCCGCGTGCCGGCGCCCGCGCATGCGCGCTACCGCGGCGAATTCGATGCCTCGCGCCTGCTCGACGCCAATGCGGTGCAGGCGCGCCTCGCCGAGGGCGACCTGCTCGTTGATGCGCGCGCCGCCGACCGCTTCCGCGGCGAGAACGAGACCATCGACCGGGTCGCCGGGCACGTGCCGGGCGCGGTCAACCGGCCGTATGCGCAGAACCTCGCCGACGGCCGCTTCAAGCCGCCGGCGCAGCTGGCCGACGAATTCCGTGCGCTGCTCGGCGCACGCGCGCCCGGGGACACGATGGTGATGTGCGGCAGCGGCGTCACCGCCTGCCACCACCTGCTGGCGATGGAGCGCGCCGGCCTGCAGGGCGCCAGGCTGTTCACCGGCTCGTGGTCCGGCTGGATCAGCGATCCGGGCCGTCCGATCGCGCGCGAGGGCGCCTGACTCACGCCTGTCGGCTGGCGGTCACCTCGCTGTCAAACCAGGCGTTCACGCTTCCGCGCGTTTTTCCAACGCGGGAGTATCGGCATGTTCGACCGGATGCGCGGCGCGCTGTGCGCGCTGCTGCTGTGCGCGCTTTCCTTGCCGTCCCATGCGCAGGACGTGGATCGCCTGCGCATCCACGGCTCGAACACGCTGGGTGCGCGGCTGGTGCCCGCGCTCGCGGCGTCGTGGCTGCGCTCGATGGGCTACTCGCACATCCAGCGCCGCCAGGGAGCGCAGGTGCAGGCGATCAGCGGCGTGCGCGACGGCGTGCCGCTGGTGGTCGAGATCCAGGGCAACGGCTCCGGCGCCGGCATGCGCGATCTCATCGCGGGCGATGCCGAACTGACGATGATGGCGCGCGCCCCGAGCGCGCGCGAACGCGATGCCGCGTGGCAGCTCGGCAGCCTGGATTCGGCGGACCAGTCCTTCGTGCTCGCGCTCGACGGCATCGCCGTGGTCACGCGCGACGACAACCCGGTGCGCCGCCTCGACCTGCGCCAGCTGCGCGCGCTGCTCGCCGGCCATGGCGACTGGAGCACGGTGGGCGGCCCGCGCTTGCCGGTGCATGCCTACGTGCCTGCGCGCGGCAGCGGCTCGCGCGACTTCCTCGACGAGCGCGTGCTCGGCGCCGATGCCGTGCGCCTGCCGTCCGCGACCGAAGCGGATGCGCGCACGACGCTGGCCGCGATCGCCGCCGACCCCGGTGCGCTTGGCGTCGTCAACCTGCGCACGCCGCTGCCGAAGGGCGTGCACGCGCTCGCGATCGCCGATGGCGGCGACGCGGTCCCGCCGGACCGCCTGCACGTGATGAGTGAGGACTATCCGCTGACCCGCCGGCTGGCGCTGTACGGCGGCCAGATGATGACCGCGCTGGGGCGCAGCTTCGCGCTTTACACGATGACGCCCGAAGGGCAGCGCGTGGTGGCGTCGACGCACCAGATCGCGCTCGACCTGCAGCCGGGCGCGCGCCCCGCGCCCGCCGCGTGGCGTCCGTACGCCGAGCTCGTCGCCAATGCCGAGCGGCTGCCGCTGAGCCTGCGCTTCAACTACCGCAACCCCTTCAGCCTGTTCGACAGCCGCAGCGAGCGCGACCTCGACCGCCTCGCGATGTTCATGCGCGAACCGCGCAACCGCGGCCGCAGCGCGCTGGTGGTGGCGTTCAGCGCCGCCGAGCCCGGCATGAGTCCGCTGATGTCGACCATCGCAAGCAACGACCGCGCCGACATCGTCGCCGCCGAGCTGCAGCGGCTCGGCATCCGCGTGGGCCGCGCGCGCGGGCTCGGTGCGGCGGAGCCGCTGGCGTCGCCGGCGGCGCCCGATGCGCGCTTCCGCAACGAGCGCGTCGAGGTTTGGCTGCAGTAGCGCTACTTGCCCAGCCGCGCGACGAGCTCGCGCAGCGCGGCCTGGGTATCCGGCGAATACCAGCCGGCGATGAAGTGATCCAGGCGGATGCGCTCGGGGTCGAGCGCCGCGACCAGGTCGGCACGCGCGATCGACCGCGTTTCCAGCATCGGCTGGCGCGGCAGCGCGAGCACGCCCTCGAGCCAGGCCCGCGCGCGCACGGCGACGCCGTCGAGGTTGGCGAGTTCGTCGACCAGGCCGAGCGCGAGCGCGCGTTCCGCGTCGACCAGTTCGCCCGCGACCAGCAGGCGTTCGGCGCGATAGGGGCCGACCACGCGGCGCAGCAGGTGCTGGATGCCCTCCGGCGCGACCAGCCCGACCTGGGTTTCGTTGAGTCCGATGCGGAAGGGCCCTTCGGCCATCACGCGGTAATCGCAGCACAGCGCCAGCACGCAGCCGCCGGCCGGCGCGTGGCCGGCGATCGCGGCCACTACCGGCACCGGCGCGCGCGCCAATGCCCGCGCCGCGGCGAAGAAGGCCTCCCACGACGCGGTCAGCGCCGCGCGGTCCTCGCCCAGCGACACTAGGTGCGGGACGTCGAGTCCCGCCGAGAACACCTTTGGCCCACCGGAGAGCACCAGGCCGCTGGCGCCGGCGGCGATGGCGTCGGCGATCGCGCGCGCGAGCTCGTCGCACAACGCGGGATCGAGCGCGTTCACCGGCGGACGTGCCAGCCGCAGTTCGTGGATGGAGCCGTGGACGACGCGTTCGACGAGGGCCATGCGCAGGGTCCGAAGAAGACGACGGCTATCATAGGCACATGAACGCGATCCGCCCGCTGCCCGCCGTTTCCGTCCTGCTGCTCTCGGCCTGCGCGCTCGCCGCGTGCTCGCGCGACGCCGCCACGGCCGCGCCACCATCGACCATCCCGGCGTCCGCCGCCGGGGGGCAATGTCTGCCGCAGGTGCGCGACGGCTGGATCCGCCTGGTGCCGGGCGACGACATGCCGATGGACGCCGGCTACGCGACCATCGACAACCCGTGCGACGTGGCGGTCGTCGTCACCGCCGCGACGTCAAAGGCCTACGCCGACGTGTCGTTGCACGAAAGCACGCTCGAAAGCGGCATGAGCCGCATGCGCCCGGTGCCCGAGCTGCGCATCGCCGCGCATGGGCAGGCGATGCTCGAGCCGGGCGGCCTGCACCTGATGCTGATGGCGCCGCACGCGCGGCCGAAGGTCGGCGATCGCGTCGCGATCCAGGTGCGGCTGCAGGATGGCCGTCGCGTGGACGGCGACTTCGACGTGCGCGCAATGACGCCCTGACAGGATCTTCGGCGCGCGTCAGCCCTGCGGCTGGCACGCTTCGCGCACCACGTCCGGGAGCGGCACGGGCCGCCCGCTCGCGCGATCGATCCAGACCATCACCACGTGGCCGTCGGCGTAAAGCGCGGCGGCGCCATCGCCCGACACGATGCGGTGGCCGATCGTGATGCTGGTGTTGCCGAGTCGCTCGGCGAACAGTTCGACCGCCACGTCGGCGGGATACGGAATCGGCCGCCGGTAGTTCAACTGCACCGAAGCCAGCAGCGGCGCGGTCGTTTCCGTCACCCATTCCCCGCGCCAGCTCGCGAACCAGCGGATGCGCGCTTCCTCCAGATAGGTGAGGAAGTTCGAGTTGTTGACGTGGTTGAAGGCGTCGAGGTCGCGCCAGCGCAACGCGACGGGCATGCGGAAGAGGACGGGGGCAGGCGCGGTATCGCTCACGCGGCGGACTTCCGTTTCGCGGCCTTCGCGGCGACGGCGGCGGCCTTCTTCGCGGCGACCTTTTCGGCTTTCGTGGGCGGACGTGGCGCTTCCGGGCGCGGAGACGGCGCCGGTTTGCTCGGCTTCGGGGTGGTACCCAGCAACTTCGCGAGGAACTGCCCGGTGTACGAATGGGCGACGCCTGCGACGTCCTCCGGCGTGCCGACCGCGATGATGTCGCCGCCGCGATGGCCGCCTTCCGGACCGAGGTCGACGATCCAGTCGGCGGTCTTGATCACGTCGAGGTTGTGCTCGATCACCACGATCGTGTTGCCGTCGTCGCGCAGCTTGTGCAGCACGGCGAGCAGGTGCTCGATGTCGTGGAAGTGCAGGCCGGTGGTCGGCTCGTCGAGGATGTAGAGCGTGCGCCCGGTGTCGCGGCGCGACAGTTCCTTCGACAGCTTCACGCGCTGCGCCTCGCCGCCCGACAGTGTGGTCGCGCTCTGGCCGAGCTTGACGTAGGAAAGCCCGACGTCGACCAGCGTTTCGAGCTTGCGCGCCAGCGCCGGCACCGGTTCGAACAGCTTGAGCGCGTCCTCGACGGTCATCTCCAGCACGTCGTGGATGCTGAAGCCCTTGTAGAGGATCTCCAGCGTCTCGCGGTTGTAGCGCTTGCCGTGGCAGACGTCGCAGGGAACATACACGTCGGGCAGGAAGTGCATCTCGACCTTGATCAGGCCGTCGCCCTGGCAGGCCTCGCAGCGGCCGCCCCGCACGTTGAAGGAGAAACGGCCCGGCGAATAGCCGCGCGCCCGCGCCTCCGGCACCTGCGCGAACAACTCCCGCAGCGGCGTGAACAGTCCCGTGTAGGTCGCCGGATTGGAGCGCGGCGTGCGCCCGATCGGCGACTGGTCGATGTCGACGACCTTGTCGAACAGGTCCAGGCCGTGTACCTCGCGATAGGCCGCGGGCTTGTGCGAGGCGCCGTTGATCTCGTTGGCGGCGAGCGAATACAGCGTGTCGTTGATCAGCGTCGACTTGCCCGATCCCGACACGCCGGTGATGCAGGTGAACAGGCCGGTCGGAATCTCGAGGTCGACGCCCCTGAGGTTGTTGCCGCTGGCGCCGAGCAGGCGCAGCGTCATCTTCCGGTTGGGCTTGTTGCGCTCTTTCGGCACCTCGATGCGCTTCTTGCCGGACAGGTACTGGCCGGTCAGCGAGCGCGGCGCCTTGAGGAGGTCCTCGAGCTTGCCTTCGGCGACGACTTCGCCGCCGTGCACGCCCGCAGCCGGGCCGATGTCGACGACGTGGTCGGCCAGGCGGATCGCGTCCTCGTCGTGTTCGACCACGATCACCGTGTTGCCGAGGTCGCGCAGGCGGGTGAGGGTGCCGAGCAGGCGCTCGTTGTCGCGCTGGTGCAGTCCGATCGAAGGCTCGTCGAGGACGTACATCACGCCGACCAGGCCCGCGCCGATCTGCGAGGCCAGGCGGATGCGCTGCGCTTCGCCACCGGAGAGCGTGTCGGCCTTGCGCTCGAGGGTGAGGTAGTCGAGGCCGACGTCGACGAGGAAACGCAGGCGTTCGCGGATCTCCTTGACGATCTTGACCGCGATCTCGCCGCGCCAACCCGGCAGTTCGAGCTGGCCGAAGAAGGCGAGGGCGGCGTCGACCGGCTGCACGACGATGTCCTGCATCGGCTTGTCGGCGACGAAGACGTTGCGCGCGCTGCGGTTGAGGCGCGCGCCGCCGCAGTCGGTGCAGGGCCGCTCGCTGATGTATTTGGCGAGTTCCTCGCGCACCGCCGCGGATTCGGTCTCGCGGTAGCGGCGTTCGAGGTTGGGAATGATGCCCTCGAAGCGGTGCTTGCGCTGCGTGCGGCCGCCTGCGTCGGTGAGATAGGTGAAGGCGACCGTCTCATTGCCGCTGCCGAACAGGATCGCCTGGCGGGTGTCCTCGCCGAGTTCCTGCCATGGCGTGTCGACGCTGAAGCCATAGTGTTTCGCGAGTGATGCGATCAGCTGGAAGTAGTACACGTTGCGACGGTCCCAGCCGCGCACCGCACCGGCGGCGAGCGAGAGTTCGGGGTGTACGACCACGCGGGCGGGATCGAAGAACTGCGACACGCCGAGGCCATCGCAGGTCGGGCAGGCGCCCACCGGCGAGTTGAACGAGAACAGGCGCGGCTCCAGCTCCGGCAACGAGTAGTCGCAGACCGGGCAGCTGTATTTCGACGAGAACAGCAGCGGCGCGGCATTGGCGTCGTCGAGCGACTGCACGGCGGCCATGCCATCGCCCAGCTTGAGCGCGGTCTCGAAGGATTCGGCGAGGCGCTGCTTGAGGTCTTCGCGCACCTTGAAGCGGTCGATCACCGCTTCGATGGTGTGCTTCTGGCGCAGCGCCAGCGGCGGCACGGCGTCGATCTCGTGCAGCACGCCGTCCACGCGCACGCGCACGAAGCCCTGCGCGCGCAGCTGCTCGAACACCTGCGCATGCTCGCCCTTGCGCTCGCGGATCACCGGCGCCAGCAGCATCCACCGCTGTTCGGCCTTTACCGGATCGTTGGCGAGCGCCAGCACCTGGTCGACCATCTGGCTGACCGTCTGCGCCTCCAGCGGATAGCCGTGGTCCGGGCAGCGCGGGATGCCCACGCGCGCGTACAGCAGGCGCAGGTAGTCGTAGATCTCGGTGATCGTGCCGACGGTCGAGCGCGGGTTGTGCGAGGTGGATTTCTGCTCGATCGAGATGGCCGGCGACAGGCCTTCGATGTGGTCGACGTCGGGCTTCTCCATCACGCTGAGGAACTGGCGCGCGTAAGCCGACAGCGATTCGACGTAGCGGCGCTGGCCCTCGGCGTAGATCGTGTCGAACGCCAGCGAGGACTTGCCGGAACCGGACAGCCCAGTGATCACGATCAGCTGGTCGCGCGGCAGGTCGAGGTCGATGTTCTTGAGGTTGTGCGTCCGCGCGCCGCGGATGCGGATGAAGTCCATCGCCATCGGGGTGGTCGGCCTCGGGCCAGTCGGTATGGGGAAGCGGCCGCCGATCAGGTCGGGACCGAACAGGTGAGCGTAGCGAGCGCCCGATTTGGGGGCAAATCGCCCGAAGGCCAGCATTCACGCGGGCGGTCGCAGGAACCGCGACCGGGGGCGGTTCATGGGGGTGAAGGAGCCTTCCGGCTGTCCTCTGGCTTGCCGCCGCGGGCATCTCTGGATGCCCGGCGACCCTGGCGTGGGCCAACGAGGGGCGGGGCGGCGGTCGGCCTTTGGCCTCATGTCTCCCGTGCAGGGAGCGGTTGACCCTAACTCGCTGAAACCCTTAAACTTCCGCTTCTGTCCGCCCTCGATGGCGGGCAGGCGACCACAATAACTACAGAGGAAGGCCTGGTCATGTACGCAGTTCTGGTCACCGGCGGTAAGCAATACCGCGTGATGCAGGGTGAAACGCTCCGCGTCGAGCTGCTCGAAGCCGATGCCGGCAGCGAGCTCACCTTCGACAACGTCCTGATGCTCGGCGACGCCGACGGCATCAAGGTCGGCGATGCGCTGAAGGGCGCCACCGTCACCGCGAAGGTCGTCGGCCACGGCCGCGCCGACAAGGGGCGCATCGTGAAGTTCCGCCGCCGCAAGCACCATCGCAAGCAGATGGGCCTCCGGCAGCACTACACCGAAATCCAGATCACCGGCATCGCCGGTGGCAAGACCAAGTAAGGAGAAGCCGCCATGGCACACAAAAAAGGCGTAGGTTCCTCGCGCAACGGCCGCGACTCCAATCCGAAGTACCTCGGCGTCAAGCTGTACGGCGGCCAGGCCGTCGAAGCCGGCAACATCATCGTCCGCCAGCGCGGGACCCAGTTCCATCCGGGTTCGGGCGTCGGCCTGGGCCGCGACCACACGCTGTTCGCGCTGGTCGATGGCGTGGTCGAGTTCGCGACCAAGGGTCCGAAGAAGCGCCGCACCGTGAGCGTCGTCGGCGCGGCGTAAGCCACGTCAGGCCGTTCCGCGGAAAGCCCCGCCTCGGCGGGGCTTTTCATTTTCGCTGCCTGCAGCTGGCATCCCACTTCCCTGCTTCGCGGCGACGACGGCCAGAGGCCATAATCGCCCGCTATGTTCCGGATCCGTTCCCGATGAAACTCGTCGACGAAGCCGAAATCACCGTGGTCGCCGGCAACGGCGGCAATGGCTCCATCAGCTTCCGGCGCGAGAAGTTCATCCCGCTCGGCGGTCCGGATGGTGGCGACGGCGGCGACGGTGGCAGCGTCTGGCTCGAGGCCGACGAGAATCTCAACACCCTGGTCGACTTCCGGCACCAGCGCATGTTCCGCGCGCAACGCGGCGAGAACGGCATGGGCCGGCAGATGTACGGCAAGGGCGGCGGGGATGCGACGGTGGTCGTGCCCGTCGGCACCGTCGTGATCAACGTCGAAACCGATGAGGTCATCGGCGACCTCACCCGGCATGGCGAGCGCCTGCTCGTCGCGCGTGGCGGCAAGGGCGGCCTCGGCAACATGCACTTCAAGAGCTCGGTGAACCGCGCGCCGCGCCGCGCGACGCCGGGCGGCGAGGGAGAGCAGCGCACGCTGATGCTCGAGCTGAAGCTGCTCGCCGACGTCGGCCTGCTTGGATTCCCGAACGCGGGCAAGTCGACCTTCATCCGCGCGGTGTCGGCGGCCACGCCCAAGGTCGCCGATTACCCGTTCACCACGCTCTACCCGAACCTCGGCGTGGTCGCGGTCGAGCCGCACAAGAGCTTCGTCATCGCCGACATTCCGGGCCTGATCGAAGGCGCGGCGGAAGGGGCCGGCCTCGGCAGCCTCTTCCTGCGCCACGTGCAGCGCACGCGCCTGCTGCTGCATCTCGTCGACCTCGCGCCTGCTCTTGGGGTGCATGACGAAGGCGGCGTCGAAGGCGTATCGCCGGCCGAGCAGGTGCGCGCGATCGAGCACGAACTGCGCAAATACGACCCCGGCATGCTGGAGAAGCCGCGCTGGCTGGTGCTCAACAAGGCGGACCTGATGTTCGAGGACGAGGCGCGCGAGCGGGCGGCCGAGGTGGTCCGCGAGCTCGGCTGGACCCAGCCCTGGTTCCTCGTGTCGGCGCTCGGCCGCGAGGGCACCTGGCCGATCATGCTCGAGGTGCAGCGCTTCTTCGACCGTCTGCGCGAAGACGCGGCCGATGCTGCCGGCGCCGGTGCCTGAGCCCATGGCGCAGGCAACAAAAAACCCGGCCGGAGCCGGGTTTTTCGCGAATCGCCGGAAGCTCGCCTCAGGCGGCCTGCAGCGCCTTGATGCGCGCGGTCAGGCGGCTCTTGTGGCGGGCGGCCTTGTTCTTGTGGATCAGGCCGCGCGAACTGAAGCGGTCGAGGATCGGCTGGGCGACGTCGAACGCGGCCTTGGCGGCGGCGGCGTCGTTGGCATCGATCGCCTTGAGCACCTTCTTGACGGCGGTGCGCAGCATCGAACGCTGGGCGGCGTTGCGGGCATTGCGCACGACGGTCTGCTTGGCGCGCTTCTGGGCGGACTTAATGTTGGCCACGATGGAATCCTGGAAACCTTGGAAATGGAAATCGGTAAAAACAGACAGAAAAGTATGGGTGATTCAGAGGCTTGGGTCAACCACCGGGGAGGCGGCCGATGAGCGACCCGGGTCCGGCGGCGCATCCGGCCGCCAGGCATCGTCCCGGCATGCTGCGCGGGCTGCTGTCCTTCAGCAGCATGACCATGGTGTCGCGGGTCCTTGGTTTGGTCCGCGACCAGTCGATCAGCTACGTGTTCGGCGCCAGTGCGGCGACCGACGCGTTCATGGTCGCCTTCCGCATCCCCAACTTCATGCGCCGGCTGTTCGCCGAGGGGTCGTTCTCCACGGCCTTCGTGCCGGTGTTCACCGAAGTGAAGGAGACGCGGCCGCACGCGGAACTGCGCGAGCTGGTCGCCCGGGTCGGCGGCACGCTCGCGGCCGTGCTGATGGTGGTGACCGCACTCGGGCTGTTGTTCGCGCCACAGATCGCGGCGGTGTTCTCGCCGCACGACGCGTACAAGCTCGACCTGCTGACCAGCCTGATCCGGCTGACCTTCCCCTTCCTGCTGTTCGTCTCGCTGACCGCGCTCGCGGCCGGCGTGCTCAACAGTTTCCACCGCTTCGGCCTGCCCGCGCTGGCGCCGGTGATCCTCAACCTGTGCATGATCACCGGCGCGCTGTGGCTGGCGCCGCGCCTGCAGGTGCCGATCATGGCGATGGGGTGGGCGGTGCTCGCGGCCGGCGCGCTGCAGCTGCTGTTCCTGCTGCCGGCGGTCGGGAAGCTCGACCTGCTCGCGTTGCCGCGCTGGGGTTGGCAGCACCCGGGCGTGCGCAGGGTGATGCGGCTGATGGTGCCGACGCTGTTCGGCTCGTCGGTGGCGCAGATCAACCTGCTGCTCGACACCTGGATCGCCGCCTACCTGCTCACCCGTTCGCAGACCTGGCTGTCGCTCGCCGACCGGTTCCTCGAGCTGCCGCTCGGCGTGTTCGGCATCGCGCTCGGCACGGTGATCCTGCCGGCGCTGTCGCAGCACCACGTCAAGGCCGACCGCGAGGGGTTCTCGCGGGCGCTCGACTGGGGCCTGCGCAACACGCTGCTGATTTCCGTGCCCGCGGCGCTTGGCCTGATGCTGCTGTCGCAGCCGCTGGTCGCCACGCTGTTCCAGCACGGCCACTTCACCGCGTTCGACACGCGCATGACCGCGTTGTCGGTATTCGGCCTGAGTTTCGGCCTGCCTGCCTTCGCGCTGGTGAAGGTCGTCCTGCCGGCGTTCTATGCGCGGCAGGACACGAAGACGCCGGTGCGCGCCGGGGTGTCCGCGCTGGTCGCCAACATGGTCCTGAACATCGCCATCCTCGCCGTGCTGTACACGCTGTGGGTGCCGGAGGCGCTGAAGGCGCAGGGCGTGTGGCAGGGGCTTGCGAACACGCCGGGCCTGCACCTCGCGCTCGGCATCGCCAGCGCGCTGGCGAGCTACCTCAACCTCGGCCTGCTGTGGCGCTGGCTGCGACGTGACGGCGTCTACCAGGCGCAGCCGGGCTGGACCCGCTTCATCGTGCGCCTGCTGCTCGCCTGCGCGGCGCTCGCGGGCGTGGTGGGGCTCGGCCTGTACGTGGGGCCGGATTTCACCGCCGCGCGGGTGCCGGAACGCTTCGTCTGGCTGTTCGGCCTTGTCGGCGCGGGCGGTGCGGCCTATGCCCTAGTGCTGGTGGCCATGGGCTGGCGCCTGCGCGAGCTGCGCGAGCATTGAGGGCGCGACCCGGCGGCTATACTTCAAAACGCATGATTTCAATGCGTGATTCGATGGCCCGTCAGGGCACCGGTCCGGCCGTCGTCGCCGGGCCACCCAACCAAGATCCGGCATGAGCAGGCTGTTCCGTGACGTCCAGGGCGGACCGTTGTGTCCGCAAGGCAGCGTGGCCTGCATCGGTGCGTTCGACGGCCTGCACCTGGGCCATCGCGCGCTGGTGCGGCAGGCGGCCGGGCGCGCGCGCGAACTGGGCGTGCGGGCGGTGGCGGTGAGCTTCGAGCCCCTGCCGCGCGAGTTCTTCGCATCCGCTGCGCCGCCGCCGCGGCTCACGCTGCCGCGGGCCAGGTTCGAAGGCCTGCGCGCGCTCGGCGTCGACGTCGTCGGGCTGCTGCGCTTCGACGGAAAGCTGGCACGCATGGCCGCCGACGACTTCGTGCGCGACGCGCTCGTTGGTCGCCTGCGGGCATGCGAGGTCTGGGTGGGGCCGGGCTTCCGCTTCGGCCATGCGCGCGGCGGCGATCTTGCGACGCTGCAGACGATGGGCGCCGGACTCGGCTTCACCGCGCATGCGATCGACCCGGTCCTGCTCGACGGCGAGCGCGTGTCGAGTACGCGCGTGCGCGCCGCGCTGCAGGCGGGCGACTTCGCGCTCGCCACGCGCCTGCTCGGGCGTCCGTACGCGGTCGGCGGCCACGTCGTGCGTGGCGCGCAGCTCGGTCGCACGCTCGGCTATCCGACCGCGAATCTGCGCTTCGATCGCAAGGTGCCCGCGCTGTCCGGCATCTACGCGGTGCGCGTGCACGGACTCGGTACGGAGGCGAAGCCGGCGGTCGCCAGTTTCGGCACGCGACCGACGGTCGACGGACGCGAGCCGCTGCTGGAAGCGCACCTGTTCGACTTCGATGGCGATCTGTACGGGCGCCGCATCGAGGTCGAGTTCGTCGCCCGCCTGCGCGACGAAGAAAAATTCCCCGACCTGCCGACCCTGGTCGCGCAGATGCACCGCGACGCCGAACAGGCCCGCGCCATCCTCGAATCCCCCCGCAAGGCCTACGCGTGAGCGCCGACCAAGACCCGAACCGCTACAAGGCCACGATCCACCTGCCGGCCACCGATTTCCCGATGCGCGGCGACCTGCCGAAGCGCGAGCCGCAGACGCTGGCGCGCTGGGAGGCGCAGGACCTGTACGCGCGCATCCGCGAACATGCGCGTGGCCGCCCGACCTTCGTCCTCCACGACGGCCCGCCGTACGCGAACGGCGCGATCCACATCGGCCACGCCGTCAACAAGGTGCTCAAGGACGTGATCGTCAAGTCGAAGCTGCTTGCCGGCTTCGACGCGCCCTACGTGCCGGGCTGGGATTGCCATGGCCTGCCGATCGAACTCGCGGTCGAGAAGACATACGGCAAGGTTGGCAGCGTGTCGAATGGGAGCACGCTCGACGCCGCGGCGTTCCGTGCGCAGTGCCGCGCCTATGCCAACGAACAGATCGACGTGCAGCGCGATGGTTTCCGTCGCCTCGGCGTGATCGGCGACTGGCAGCATCCCTACCGCACGATGGACTTCCGTTACGAGGCGGACATGCTGCGCGCGCTCGCGCGGATCATCGAGCGCGGCCACCTCAGCCGCGGCGTGAAGCCGGTGCACTGGTGCTTCGACTGCGGTTCGGCGCTGGCGGAAGCGGAGATCGAGTACCAGGACAAGAAGTCGCCGGCCGTCGACGTCGCGTATCGCGCGAAGGATCCCACCAAGGTCGCCGCGGCATTCGAAGTGCCGGTCGAGGACGGCATCGACATCGCCGTGCCGATCTGGACGACCACGCCGTGGACGCTGCCGGCGAGCCTCGCGGTGACGCTCGGCGCCGAACTCGATTACGTGCTGGTGGAAGGCCCGCCGCGCGACGGCCATCGCCAGTGGCTGGTGCTCGCCGAGCCGCTCGCCGCACGCGCGCTGCAGCGCTACGGCGTCGAGCAGGTCGTCGTGCATGGCCGCGCCACGGGCGCCGAGCTCGAGGGCCTGAAACTGCAGCATCCGTTCTACGCCGAGCGCGAGATCCCGCTGATCCTCGGCGAGCACGTGTCGGCGGAGGAGGGCACCGGCGCCGTGCACACCGCGCCGGGCCACGGCCAGGAGGACTTCGTCGTCGGCCAGCGCTACGGGCTGATCGAGCAGTACACGGCGGCGCAGCTCAACCCGGTCGACGCCCGTGGCGTGTACCTGCCGTCGACGCCGCCCGCCCAGGCCACGACAGGCGATCGCGTCGCGCTCGCCGGCCTGCACATCTGGAAGGCGAACGAAACGATCGTCGAGGTGCTGCGCGCGAACGGCGCGCTGCTCGCCTTCAGCACGCTCGAACACAGCTATCCGCACTGCTGGCGGCACAAGACGCCGGTGGCGTTCCGCGCCACGCCGCAGTGGTTCATCTCGATGGAGCAGGCCGGGCTGCGCAGCGACGCGCTGGCCGCGATCGGCAAGGTCGACTGGGTGCCGGACTGGGGCGAGGCGCGCATCGCCGGCATGGTCGAAGGCCGGCCGGACTGGACGATCTCGCGCCAGCGCACCTGGGGCGTGCCGATCGCGCTGTTCGTCGATCGCGAGAGCGGCGATCCGCACCCGGAATCACCGGCGCTGATGCGCCAGGTCGCCGAGCGCGTCGAGCGCGACGGCGTCGACGCCTGGTACGCGCTCGATGCCAGCGAGTTGCTCGGCGCCGACGCGCCGCGTTACGACAAGGTCGGCGACATCCTCGATGTCTGGTTCGATTCCGGCGTGACGCATCACTGCGTGCTCGCGCAGCGCCCGCAGGACGGGCTGCGCAAGCCGGCCGACCTCTACCTCGAAGGTTCCGACCAGCATCGCGGCTGGTTCCAGTCCTCGCTGCTGACCGGCGTGGCGATGGACGGCGTCGCGCCCTTCCTGCAGGTGCTCACGCACGGCTTCACCGTCGATGCGCAGGGCCGCAAGATGTCGAAGTCGCTCGGCAACGTCGTCGCGCCGCAGCAGGTGATGGATGCGATGGGCGCGGACGTGCTGCGCCTGTGGATCGCCTCGACCGACTACCGCAACGAGATGTCGGTGTCCGATGAGATCCTCAAGCGCAGCGGCGACGCCTACCGACGCATCCGCAACACCGCGCGCTTCCTGCTCGGCAACCTGCACGGCTTCGAGCCGGCGCGCGACCTGCGTCCGCTCGACGACATGGTCGCGCTCGACCGCTGGATCGTGCACCGCGCGTGGGAGTTGCAGCAGAAGATCGTCGAGGCCTACGCGCGGTACGACTTCGCGGGGATCGTGCAGGCGCTGGGCAACTTCTGCAGCGTCGACCTGGGCTCGCTGTACCTCGACGTCACCAAGGACCGTCTCTACACGATGCCGGAAGACTCCCGCGGGCGGCGCTCGGCGCAGTCGGCGATGTACCGGATCGCCGAGGCCTTCGTGCGCTGGATCGCGCCGATCCTGAGCTTCACCGCAGACGAGATGTGGGGCTACCTGCCGCAGGCCACGCCGGAAGGCGGGCGAGAGGGCAACGCGCTGTTCGCCACCTGGTACGACGGCCTCGCGCCGATGGGCGAGGATGCGGTGCTGGATGCGGAGGACTTCGACCGCCTGCTCGCGTTGCGCGAACAGGTCGCCAAGGTGCTGGAGCCGATGCGCGCGAGCGGCGAGATCGGCGCCGCGCTGCAGGCGGAGGTCGTGCTGAAGTGCGGCGTCGCGGACCAGAACTGGCTGGCGCCGCTGGTCGAGGAATTGCGTTTCCTGCTGATCAGCGGCGACGTGAACCTGCTCGCGGACGATGCGGCGAAGGAAATCGCGATCCTCGCCTCGCCGACCACCAAGCCCAAGTGCGCGCGCTGCTGGCACCACCAGGCGGATGTCGGTTCCCATCCGGAGCACCCGCTGATCTGCGGGCGCTGCGTGGGCAATGTCGAAGGACCCGGCGAGGATCGGCGGTGGTTCTGACATCGAACGCACGCCGCGCACGTGACGGCTTTCCGGATGGCCGGCCGTTCGGCTGCCAATGACTCCGCTTTCGCGGAAATGACGAACAGGAATCGAATGACGACGTCCCCCCGCCCCAACGCGCTCCCCTGGCTCGGCGTCTCGGCGCTGGTGATCGCGCTCGACCAGCTCAGCAAGGCCTGGGTGCTCGCGCGCCTGCCGGAGTTCCAGCCGGTGCCGGTGATCGGCGGCTTCTGGAACTGGTTCCGCACCTACAACACCGGTGCGGCCTTCAGCTTCCTGAGCGACGCCGGCGGCTGGCAGAAGTACCTGTTCATGGCGCTCGCCCTCGTCGTGAGCGCCGTGCTCGCGCGCTGGCTGGCAAGGACGCCGCGCGGCGACTGGAAGACCGCGCTGCCGTTCGCGCTGGTGATCGGCGGCGCGCTGGGCAACCTGGTCGACCGCCTGCAGCACGGGCACGTGGTCGACTTCATCCAGTGGTACTGGCACGACTATTACTGGCCGGCGTTCAACGTCGCCGATTCGGCGATCGTGGTCGGCGCGGTCTCGCTCGCCCTGTTTGCCCTGCGGCAAGGCAAGCCGGCAGGCGAAGCGCGATAATCCCCACAATGGACATTCTGCTGGCCAATCCGCGCGGCTTCTGCGCCGGCGTCGACCGCGCGATCGAGATCGTCAAGCGCGCGCTGGAGACGCTGGGCGCGCCCATCTACGTGCGCCACGAAGTCGTGCACAACCGCTATGTCGTCGACGACCTGCGCCATCGCGGCGCGGTGTTCGTCGAGGAGCTCGACGAGGTGCCCGACGGCGCGACGGTGATCTTCAGCGCGCACGGCGTCTCGCAGGCGGTGCGGCAGGAAGCCGAGCGGCGCGACCTGAAGGTGTTCGACGCCACCTGCCCGCTGGTGACCAAGGTGCACCTGGAAGTCGCGCGTCAATGCCGCGCCGGGCGCGACGTGGTGCTGATCGGCCATGCCGGCCACCCCGAGGTCGAAGGCACGATGGGGCAGTGGAAGCAGGAGGCCGGGGCGGGGCGCATCCACCTCGTCGAGGACCTCGCGGACGTCGCCGCGCTGCGGCTCGACCAGCCGGAGAACTGCGCCTACACGACCCAGACCACGCTGTCGGTCGACGACACGCTCGGCATCATCGCCGCGCTGAAGCAGCGCTTTCCGGCCATCCAGGGCCCCCGCAACGACGACATCTGCTACGCCACGCAGAACCGCCAGGATGCGGTGCGCGCGCTCGCCCGGCAATGCGACCTGGTGCTGGTGGTCGGTTCGCCCAACAGCTCGAACTCCAACCGCCTGCGCGAGCTGGCCGAGCGCGAGGGCATCGAAGCGCACCTGATCGATGGCGCCGCCGAGATCGATCCGCGCTGGGTGCAGGGCCGCGTCCACGTCGGCGTGAGCGCCGGCGCATCCGCCCCGGACGTGCTGGTGCGCGGCGTGATCGAGCGCCTGCACGAACTCGGGGCGACCGGCGTGCGCGAGCTCGACGGCGAGCCGGAGGACATGGTGTTCGCCCTCCCGCGCGAGCTGCGCGTCCAGCTGGTCGATTGACCGGCCCCCGGCCGGTACCTACACTTGCCGCCCACGCCGGAATAGCTCAGCTGGTAGAGCACGTCATTCGTAATGATGGGGTCGTAGGTTCGAATCCTATTTCCGGCACCAGCTTCCCTCGGAGGGCCCGCACTGCGGGCCTTCCGCGTTTCGGCACCGGGCATGGCAAGCTGACCCTGCAGGATCCGCGATGATCGAACGCATCCTCATTGTCTGCGTCGGCAACATCTGCCGCAGCCCGATGGCCGAGGCGCTGCTGCGCGAGCGACTGCGCGCGCGCGGCACGGTGATCGAATCGGCGGGCCTGGCGGCCCTGGTCGGCAGGCCAATCGACCCCGAGGCGGCGGCGGTGCTCGCGGCGCGCGGACTGGCTGCCATGGCGCACGTCGCGCGGAAGATCACGCCGGAACTGATCGGCGCCTCCGATCTCGTGCTCGCCATGGACCAGCGCCAGCTTTCCGCCATCCATGCCATCGCGCCGCAATCGCGCGGCAAGAGCTTCCTGCTCGGCAGGTGGATCGGCGACGTCGACGTGCCCGATCCCTACGGCCAGCCGCGTTCGGTATTCGAAGATACGTTCGCGCTCATCGAACGCGCCGTCGACGGGTGGGTCGCGCGTTTCTGAATGGGGGGTCGGGTTGTTGGTTGCGCCCGATTCAGCCGCGCGGCGCGCGCGTGAAATCTTTCTGGTTTCCAAACGCACCGTTTACCGAAACCCCGGAATTTCATCCGTTCATCAACCACGCACCGCTAGTTTCTGCGCGACGTGCTGACGAATGCGCACTGCGCGCACGTCGGTGCTTCCGCCGCCCGGTCCACGCCGGACACGGCTCACGAAGCCCATCGCAGAGGCGTACATGGATGATGCAAAGCTGGTGGCCGCGAGCGCGATCGCGTTGGCCGTCACCTTGTTCGCGATCTTCTCGCTGCGGCCCATGGCCCGGCGGCTCGGCCTGGTAGACCAGCCCGACGAGCGCAAGCACCACCGCGGCCGCGTGCCGCTGATCGGGGGGCTGTGTTTCTTCCTCGGCACGGTGGTCGGCCTCGTCTATCTCGGTTACATCGACCGGCTCGTCGGCGCCCTGCTCGTGCCGGCGACGCTCATCGTGATGACGGGCCTGGTCGACGACCTGTATTCGCTCAGCGTGCGCTCGCGGCTCATCGTGCAGGGCTGCGCCGTCTTCATCGTGATCGCCGCCACCGGCGTCTACCTGGACAGCGCGGGGCGCATCTTCGGTTTCGAAGACCTGGGCTTCGGCCTGCTCGGGATCCCGCTGACGATCTTCGCGGTGATCGGCCTGATCAACGCGTTCAACATGCTCGACGGCATCGATGGACTTGCCGCGAGCCAGGCGATGGTGAGCATCGCGGCGATCCTGCTGTACGCGCACGCCGCGTTCGCGCCGCTGGGCGTGCTGTTGCTGCTGCAGGTGCTGTTCGCCGCACTGGTGCCGTACCTCTGCGTCAACCTCGGCTGGCCCGACGGACGCAAGATCTTCATGGGCGACGCGGGCAGCACGCTGATCGGCTTCCTGCTCGGCTGGAGCCTGATCTTCCTCAGCCACCGCGGCGTGGAGCGGCTGGCGCCGGTCGATGCGCTGTGGTGCGTCGCGCTGCCGGTGATGGACACGCTCGCGGTGATGGCGCGGCGGGTGCGCGAGGGCCGCTCGCCGTTCAAGCCCGACCGCCAGCACCTCCACCACCTGCTGCTGGATGCCGGCTGCACGCCGCGCCAGGCGTTGCTGCTGATGCTCGCGGCGAGCGCGGTGCTGGCGACGTTCGGGGCGGTGCTGCGCGGATTGCCGCAGACGGTCAGCCTGCTGCTGTTCGGCGCGGTGCTCGTCGCCTACGTGCTGCGTTTCGACCGCGTCCTTCTACCATTGCGCGCGCTGCTTTCCCGCCGCGCGCATGCGGCGGAGATGGATGCCGAGGCCGCGCCCGTCGAACCGGCCAAGGTGCGCGCGCTTTGCGTGATGGCCACGCCGGCCGACGCCGCGCAGATCGCGCCGATCGCGCGCCAGCTCGCCGCCGATGGCCGCTTCGAGGCGCGCATCTGCGTGGCGGGTCGCGCGGAACAGTTCCCGCGCCATCTGTTGTCCCTGTTCGACCTCACCGCCGACGTGCGGCTGGACGACAGCGATCCGACCGTCGACGCCACCGGGGCCACGTCGCAGGCGCTCGATGGCATGAAGCGCGTGCTCGCCGACTTCCGTCCCGACGTGGTGCTCGTGCCGGGTTACACGCCCGCCGCGGCAGCGACGACGCTGGCCGCCTTCTACCAGCAGGTGCCGGTGGTATGCGTCGAACCGGAAAGCTCGCACGCGGCGGTGCCG